>DATJYT010000001.1:0-5735 GCA_035499475.1 Xanthobacteraceae bacterium
GATGCAAACCTGTTCGAGCAGCTCACCACCAATCAGCAATTGCCCTACGACGCGCGCAAGTTCGGCTTTCTCGGCGCGTTCGAGAAGTTCGTGCCGATCGTGCTGGCCTGGCATACGACGGCCTTCCGCACCTTCGACGACACCAAAAGCAAGTCGATGAGCGTCGGCAGCGACGGCGCCGGATCGTCCACCGATTATTTCCCGCGCGTGCTCAACGCCTTCTTCGGCACCAAGTTCAACGTGGTGCGCGGTTACAGCGGCAGCGCCGGCATCACGCTCGCCATCGAGCGCGGCGAATTGGATGGCCTCGCCTCGTGGTGCTACGACTGCATGAAGGCGCAGAAGCCCGACTGGATCACCGGCAACAAGGCGCGCATCCTGCTGCAACTCGCCGTCGACGGCGACCCCGAACTCGACGCGCAAGGCATTCCCAAGGTGATCGATCTCGCCAAGACCGCCGAAGAAAAGCAGGCCGTGCAGCTCGCCTTTTCCGGCGTCTCGATCGCGCGCCCGTTTGTGGCGCCGCCGGGGCTTGCACCGGAACGCCTGGCGGCGCTGCAAGATGCCATCGCGGCGACCGCCAAGGATCCCGAACTGCTCGACGAGGCGGCACGCAGCCAAAACCATATCCGCTTCACCTCGGCGGCCCGGATGGCCGACGTCGTGACGAAAGTCTACGGCACCGATCCTGCGGTGGTCGGCAAGGTCCGCAGCCTGATGTCGCAATAGCGCCCCGCTCTCACACGGCAAAAACCATGGCCTCGATCGCGAACAAAGCATCATTCGACTACATCGTCATCGGCGCCGGTTCGGCGGGCTGCGTACTCGCCAATCGGCTCACGGCTTCGGGACGCCATCGCGTGTTGCTCCTGGAAGCCGGCGGCCGCGACAACAATATCTGGATTCATATCCCGCTCGGCTTCGCCAAACTGTTCGACAACGCCAGAGTCAACTGGCGCTATGCCTCGGAGCCCGAGCCCGAGCTCAACAATCGCAAGATCATCCAGCCGCGCGGCAAGGTCGTGGGCGGATCGAGCTCGATCAACGGCCTGCTCTATATCCGCGGCCAGCACGAGGACTTCGACCACTGGCGCCAGCTCGGCAATACCGGCTGGGCGTTCGCGGACGTGCTGCCCTATTTCCGGCGCGCGGAGGATCAACAGCGCGGCGCCGACGATCTGCACGGCAGCGGCGGCCCGCTCGCGGTTTCAGATGTCTGCGAGCCGCATCCTTTGTGCGAAGCCTTCATCGCGGCGGCGCAGCAGTGCGGCGTGCCCCGCAATGACGATTTCAACGGCCCGCGCCAGGAAGGCGCCGGTTATTTCCAGCTCACGGCAAAGAACGGCCGGCGCTGGTCGACCGCCGCGGGGTACCTGAAGCAGGCGCGCAAACGCCCGAACCTCGCGATCGAGCTGAATGCACTCGCATGCCGCATCCTGTTCGACGGCCGCCGCGCCATCGGCGTCGAATATCGCCAAGGCGGCGTGACACGAACCGCATACGCCGAGGGCGAAATCATTCTGGCCGGCGGCGCCTTCAACTCGCCGCAGCTTCTGCAACTCTCGGGGCTCGGGCCGGCCGATCTGCTGCGCACGCACGGCATCGCGGTCGTCGCCGACATGCCTGGCGTCGGTTCGGACCTTCAGGACCATCTTCAAGTCCGCATGCAGTTCCGCTGCACCGAGCCGATCACCATGAACGACGTGGTCCACAACTGGCGCCATCGCTATGCCGCGGGGCTGCGCTATGCAATGTCGCGCAAGGGGCTCTTGAGCATCGGCGCCGGCTACGCCGGAGCTTTCCTGCGCACGCGCCCCGATCTCGCCTCGCCCGACGTGCAAATTCATTTTCTCATATTCAGCACCGAAGCCGCCGGTGCGGCGCTGCATCCATTTTCGGGCTTCATGGCCTCGGCCTGCCAGTTGCGGCCCGAGAGCCGCGGCTTCGTGCGCATCAAGTCGAGCGACCCGCATGAGCCGCCGGCGATTGCACCGCGCTACCTGTCAAGCCGCAACGATTGCGACACCATCGTCGCCGGGCTGACCAAACTGCGCGCGATCATGAACCAGCCGGTGATGCGCCGTCTCATTGCCGAGGAGCGCCTGCCCGGGCCGCAATGCGAGAGCGATGCCGACCTTCTCGCCTATGCGCGGGCGACCGGCACTACGGTCTATCACCCGACCTCGACCTGCCGAATGGGTTCGGACCGCAACGCCGTGGTCGACGAACGGCTGCGCGTGCACGGCTTCGAGCGGCTGCGCGTGGTGGATGCCTCGATCATGCCGTCGCTCGTTTCCGGCAACACCAATGCGGCCGCGGTGATGATCGGCGAAAAGGGCGCCGACATGATCTTGCAGGATGCTGCCGCCCATGTGCCGCTCGCTATCTCGGCGTGACGCCAATGCGAACATGCGACCGACAAATCTCGGCGCCGCAAGGATGCACAGGAATTACCGGACCGCCACTTTCACCGGTCCGGCGCGTTCGGGCGCCACTGTCACTTCGACGGTCATGCCGAGATAGCTGTCGGGCGTGCCGACGAAACTGCCGGCGATGGGACTGGCCTGACTGATGTCCCGGGTGACGGCGACGCGAATGAGATCGCCGCTGTCGACGGTGCCGTTCGTCGGGTCGTACGCGATCCAGCCGGAGCCCGGGACATAGATGTCGGCCCACGCGTGGGTCGCGCCGGCGCCGAGCGCGGCGGACGACGGGTTATACAGATATCCCGACACGACGCGGGCTCCAAAGCCCAGACAACGGGCCGCCTCGATGAAGAGCACGGCGAAATCGCGGCACGACCCGTAGCCGCGGTTGAGGGTCTCCGAAGGCGTTTGCGTCCCCTCGGTTTCGCGGCTTTGGTACGAGACCCACGAAGCGACCCCGTTGTTCAAGTCGGCCAATAAAGCCAAGGTATTGGTCGGATTGCTGCGCACGAAGCCGCGCGCCCACGACGCGACCCGCTGGGCCGGGTCGGGATACTGACGATCGAGCAAGCGGCCAAGATCGATGCGATCGTCGGCGGAATAAATGAACGGATAGGTCACGGCGTCCTGACTGATCTGAAACTCCGGCCGCTTGACCGCAAACGTTTCCAGGCGAAGATGACTTTCAATCCGCAGCTCGGTTGTGGGCTCGACAAACGAGGCTACGGCTATCGAATTGCCGAATACGTCGTGAACCCAGCGTATCGCTGCCGGCGGGGAGAGATTGAGATTGGTTTCAATAAGCCGAAGATCGTGGCTGTCGCGCGGGCGAAGCATGAGCCTGTGATCGCCGAGCCGAACCGGCCGGCTGTAGCGATACACCGTGGTGTGCCACACATCGAGAATCGTCAATGACCGCAGCCTTACGTTTTGGTTTTGTCCGTCATGGCGCCTTGTCGCGATCGAGCGCGGCGCGAAGGTCGAGAGGGTCAATCGTCACCATCTCGATGGATGACGCCCCCTGCGCCGGCACGAAGATCATGGTCGAAACCCGGCGATAGACTGGAAACGAAATTCCGTCGATCAACTCTTCATCGGTCACGACCCGATAGTCTCCCGCCGGAAGCGTCCGATCGACGCCCTTCAGCAGAAACGGTTTGCTGAACGCCACGGTCTTGTTGAGCGAGCGCGCGATCATGCGAACGATGCCTCGGCTGCTCGCCCAAGCGGATACTCCGAACTCGCATACAAGCGGCGTATTTCGGCGCCGTTGTATCTCGACTCACCCACTTCAAGATAGGTTCCGGTCAGGAGCTGCGGCGGCAGAGTCTCGATTGCAAAACGAATCGCTTCCGCTGCGCGCGCAAAGCGCTTGTAGCCGATCGGCTGGCCACGATGATGCCTGCCTCTAGCAGAGAAGAGCTCGGCGCTCGTGCCGTAATCGAAGCGTGTGGTGTCGTTGGTGTCAGAGATGGGCATTCTTTCGACATCCGGTGCGTTGGCGGCATGAGCCGGGGACTCGACAGCGTGTCCATTTTGAATCGGGCCGCAGGAGCCTAATCTCCGCAGGCTTCGGCGAACTCTCTTGACAGAGCCAGGATCTGATTCCTGGCCGCCTGCTCCCTATCCTCGTGCGACCGCTTGTCCGGCGGCCCTTCGATTCCCACGGTCACGCGGCCGGAAAGTTCTCCGCGCGTCGAAGAGAATGTGAACCTGTACGAGCCTGGGCCGTCCTCAACGAGCGCAATTTGCGTTGCCATACCGAGGACCTTCCCACTGCCTTGGCGCGTTCATTTCCGGGGTTTGAAACGAGAACCCCGCCGAGCGGCGGGGTTCTCTCGAATTCAGCTCTTGCCGGCGCCTTGGCCGGGCTTCTCGGCGGGCTGCTGCGTCTGCTGCTGCCCTGGATTCTGGCTGGGCTGCTGGCCTTGTTGTCCCGGTTTCTGGCCGGGTTGCTGGCCCTGCTGGCCGGGGTTCGTGCTTTGGCCGCCCTGCTGCGGCTGGGCCTTGTTGTCCTGATTCATGTGTATCTCCAAAGTGTTCGTAAATATAATTTGAATGCCTATCATTCAAACTACCAAGTTACATCTATGCCTAAACAAAGCGAAAACTAGACGTCGTCAGTCGAATATATTTTAAATACGCAATTCCTCGCTCGTTCAGCGGCTTAAGGTCATGAGATCAGGCTGTCTCAGGCGGCTGGCTTGGCATGGCCGAAGCCGGCACTCGCGAATCGAGATTTTGACGTCACGACCGCGCGCCGATCCCGCACAAATCATCTGCAACGCATTCGCGGCATCCAGCAAATACCACGCGATCGGCAAAGCCGATTCTATGCCCAATCTGGAATTCAGTGATTACTGGATCGCCCGCCTTCGCGGGCGATGAAAAGCGTTGAATATCAAGCGCTGGAAACGAAACACTAGAAGTTTTGTTGCGGCGGCGGCATCTGCCGCCGCAGCTGGATTTCATTGATGGTTCTTTTTCTTCGGACCCGAGACGTGGACGGGCACGCAGCCGTTGGTGCCGCACACCACGGTCGCTTTCTGGATTGCGACGGCACTCGCGGCGCCGAGCGCCGACGGCGCGGCCATCGTCATCGCCTCGGCGCGTTGGCCAGGCGCCGCAACCGCGATCGCGGCAGCCGCAAAAGCAACAGCAAGAAACTTGCGCATCGATATTCTCCCCAAGGTTTCGAGACAGCGTGAGCAGGGCGCAGATTTCGCCCATGCTCGCTCGCTAGAAGATTATGGTGAATGAACGGTTAACACGCAGCCACCGTCCACCTAAACGCAAGCACTGCGGCAACGGTTCGCTTCCTTCGATCAACGATGTCAAACAGCGACGCTCTTCATCCCGCCCCGCGATAGCGGGGAGGGGGGACCGCGCTCTTGCGCGGTGGGCGGGGCGCGGGCCGCAACGCTTCTGCGGCGCTCAAAGCAAGCTTCGAGGCCCAAGCCCCCTCCACCATCCTTCGCGCTGCGCGCTTCGGATGGTCCCCCTCCCCCGCACTACGTGCGGGGGCGGATGCAAGCCATCGTTCTCGCGATGCCCATTCGCATCCGAGGCTTGCTCACAACGCGCACGAACCCTCACGACGCCACGAAAGAAAGGGAAGCGGAGCGCCGAACGGCGCATCCAGTTCCGATGGCCGCGCCTGATGCGCAAGCGCAGCCGCGGCCGTTGCCGGCCGCACGCCTTCCGGCGCTCCACTGCGGTTTCTTCGGCCCGGGCCAGCGCTTCCTGGAATCACCGGATGCAAACGGGAGGACCCTCTCCGGCACCAGTGCAGCGAGCACCTCGCGGTCC
>DATJYT010000002.1:0-2428 GCA_035499475.1 Xanthobacteraceae bacterium
TATCCGAGCGGCCTTGGTGCCGATGCGCAGGTCGCAGCAGGCGGCGATGCCGGCGCCGCCGCCGGTGCAGGCGCCGTTGATCGCGGCGATGGTCGGCACCCGGCAGCGCTCGAGCTCGCCCAGCACCCGGTCGATGCGCGACTCGTAGTCGAGCGCATGCTGCGGCGTGGTGAAGGCGCGGAACTGATTGATGTCGGTGCCCGACGCGAACGCCTTGTCGCCGGCGCCCTGGAACACCAGCACCTTGATGGTGCGATCGCCGTTGGCTTGGTCGCAAATCTGCGCCAAGCGCTCGTACATCGCAAAGGTGAAAGCGTTGCGTGCCTGCGGCCGGTTGAACGTGATCCGGCCGATGCCATCGCGAAGGTCGAAAAGGAGATCGTCGGAAGCTGTGCTTTGTTGATTCATGGTCGATTGTTCGCCGTGTTGCTCTCGTCCCACTCAATCTCGAAACGCCCAAGCGCGCAACGGTATTGGAGAGGCGCCATCGGACCGCTATTGTTTTAAGCGCTCCAGGAGACACCGACCATGACGCAAGAAGGCATCATCTCTCTCGTCAGCCTGCATTCTCCCGGCGAAACCGTGGAGCGCCTCGTCGCCGCCGTCAGCGCCCGCAACATGATCGTATTCGCGCGCATCGATCATGCCGCCGGCGCCAAGGCAGCCGGCCTGCCGCTGCGGCCGACCGAAGTCGTGGTGTTCGGCAATCCCAAAGGCGGCACCGTGCTGATGCAGGACCAGCAGCTCGCCGGCCTCGATCTGCCGCTCAAGGCCCTGGTCTGGGAGGACGCCGAGAAACGGGTCTGGCTGAGCTACGACGATCCGACCTGGATCGCGAAGCGCTACGGCCTCGGCGCCAAGAGCGCGGTCGCGGTCGACACTTTGGCGACGACGCTGCACGCGATCGCCGAGGACGTGACCAAGTAAGCGGCGCGGCCGCGAATGGCCGGCGGGCTTCACGCCGTCACGTGCTTGCCCACGAACTTCACCATGTCGGCGAACATATCGGCGCACTGCGACAGATCGGGCGAGTGGCCGTAATTGCGCTCCATGTTGATATAGTCGAGCGTGATGTCGCCGCCGGCCTTCTTGTAATTGGCGCAGAAGCGTTGCGGCTCGTTGCCGGGGAAATTCGATTCCGGGTCCTTGTAATCGTGCACCGTGTCGCCGCGCGCCTGGAACCAGATCGCCGGCGGCAGTTGCAACTTCTCGCCGCGCTCGAGCGCCAGCATCGGATTGCCCTCAGCCATGTTGGCTTCGCTCTGCCAGTAAGCGTCATGGCGGGCGATGATGCCTTTCGGCCAGTCGGGCGCGTTCGGCGCGGCCTGCGTGCGCTTGGCATGGCGATAGCGCGACAGCGGATTGATCACCGGCCACGAAAGCACAGCAATGCGCACGGTCGCATCTTGCGGCGCCGAGCCTGCAGGCAACGGGATCGCCGTGTAGCGCGGATCGTGCGGCCGCATGGCGACCAGCGCCGCGAGCTGGCCGCCGCTTGATTGGCCGGAAATGCCGACCAGATCGGGCCGGGTCTTGAGCGCGCGCGCGTTGGCCTTCGTCCAGCGCACCGCATAGTTGATGTCCTGCACCGAAGCCGGATACGGCGCCTCGTTGCCGGAGCGGAAATCGAGCGCGATCGACACGATGCCGTGCGAGGCCATGTATTCGTGGCGCAAATGCTCGGTGAAGCGGTCGCTCATGCACCAGGCGCCGCCGTGGACCTCGACCAAAGCCGGAAACGGCCCCTGCCCGCGCGGCTTATGCACCCGCGCCAGCAGCGGCTTGTCGCCGTGACGAAGATATTCGATGTCCTCGACGTCATATTGGGTAGTGCGGCCTTCGAGCGTCGCGGTGGTCATGGGGCGTTTCCTTTCGCTTTACGTCCAACAATAGCCTGGATCGAGCGCCAGCGAAATCCGGGATTCTGCGGTGAAGCTTCTATGCAGTCCCGGCTTTCGCTGCGCTCAAACCGGGCTACGCTTGCGCTTGTCGACGATGTCAAACAGCAACGCGTTGTCGGGGTCCGGCGATGACGAGCGCCGAGACCGCCGCCCTTTCCTCGTCACCACCGGGCTTGACCCGGTGGTCCATACAAAGGCTCAACCGTCGTATGGATTGCCGGGTCAAGCCCGGCAATGACGACATGGAAAACCGTTCTCGCGATGCCCAGTCGCATCCGAGGCTTGCTCACCAAGCGCACGAACGGTCACGACGTCACGAAAGAAAGAAGGGAAGCGGAGCGCCGAACGGCGCATCCAGTTCCGATGGCCGCGCCCGCACGAGACAGGCGCAGCCGCGGCCGTTGCCGGCCGCACGCCTTCCGGCGCTCCACTGCGGTTTCTTCGGCCCGGGCCAGCGCTTCCTGGAATCACCGGATGCAAACGGGAGGACCCTCTCCGGCACCAGTGCAGCGAGCACCTCGCGGTCC
>DATJYT010000003.1:0-3785 GCA_035499475.1 Xanthobacteraceae bacterium
ATGATCGTGGTCATGACCATGGTTGTGGTCGTGATCGTGATGATGCAGGCGCTGGCGCGGCCGCGGGCCGCGCGGGTCCTCGTTGAACACCAGCGACTTGATGGTGACCGGCACCGTATAGGACGGCACGCGAATGCGGCCCAGATCGATATAGTCGAAATCCCACAGCACCACGCCGTCGATCACCAGAAGCTCGCTTTCGACGTGCAATTCGTCGCGCAGGATATGGCCAAGCGTCTGCGCCACGTCGCCGTCGAGCATGATGAAGATCGGCTGCTTGTCGGCGATGCGGTCTGCCATCCCCTTCTTGATGCCCTCGGCGAAAGCCGCAAGCCGCTCGTAGGAGGGCATGCCGGTCCAGCGCATCGCCAGCGCGATTTCGCGGTCGCTGTCGGTGATGTCGAACGCCGTGATGTGACTGCGGATCGCCTTGGCGATGGCGTCGGCATCGACCTTCTCGCCCAATTCGTAGGACGGCTGCAACACCTGAAGATTGCGGCGCGGCAACAGCACACCAGGCGCGGAAATGTAGCTGGTATTGCCGGAAAGCTGCACGCTGTATTCGGACGCCCCGAGCGCCGTGGCGCGGATGCACTCGCCCGCCGGCAATACCGGCCAGGGGAATGCGCCCTCCGCGATGCGGTCGCGGATGGCGCGGCCGAGCCGCGGACCCATGTCGCCGAAATCGCGCTCCTCGCGCTGATAGATGTACTCGGCAACGCCGCCCGAGAACATGATGCCGTCGATATGGCCGAAGTCGAGGATCGGATCGGTGAGATAGAGGTGCTCGACATCGTGCGGCATCGGCCGCGCCGCTACCGCCGCGACCAGCGCCTCGGACATCACGTCGGCCACCTTCTGCATATCGGCGACGTCGATCGTATCGCCGCGGTTCCATGAGAAGCCGGCGCGCTTGGCGTGATGCTTGCCAGCGGGATCAAGCCGCACGATCTTGCCGTTCTCGACCACTTGCAGCCGACCGCCGATATGCACCGCGGCAGTGGCGATCACCTTGCCCTTCTCGACCAGGCCGAGCTTCGTTGTGCCGCCGCCGATGTCGATGTTCAGGATGCGCTTGTTCTCGTCGCTCGACACGCGCGCGGCCCCGGAACCGTAGGCCGCGAGCATGGATTCCATGTGATGGCCGGCGGTCGCGGTGACGAACTCGCCGCCCTGCTCCGACAGGATCGCGGCGATGCCCTGGGCATTCTCGCGCCTCAGCGCCTCGCCGGTGAGGATGACAACGCCGGTATCGATCTGGTCGGGATGGAGCTTCGCGGCTTCGTAGGCGTCGTCGATGATCTCGCCAAGCTTGGCGTCGTCGATGCGCTCCTCGCTCTGGTAGGGCGTCAGCGCCACCGGCGACTGATAGAGCGTTTCCCGCGACACGACGTAGTAGCGGCTGGTCAAATCCTCGGCGAGACGGCGCAGGTTGACGCGCGAGAAAATAACCTGCGTGCCGGACGAGCCGATGTCCATGCCGACCGTCATCAGCGACACATTGTCCTGCCGCCACAGCGGATTGTCTTCGATCGGGCCGTCGTCGTCGTCGAAATCGTGGTCGTGATCGTGGTCGGCGTCGTCGCCGTGTTCGTGGACCAGGCTTTGGCCGTACAGGTGGTCGTTGATCGTATGCGGCTCCGGTTTCTTGTCTTCTGGCTCGGACATTCACGGCTCTCCCTGCGCGGTCACGGACTGTATTCCCGCGCCGGAGAACGCAGGTCAATGTCCGGCCTCGTCCCCGCCAGGCACCGCGAGAAAGGGTCGAGCCTCGTCAATGGGTTAGATGGCCCATCGGCCGCTCAACCGGCGAATCGCGAAATATGCCGCCGGGATCGTTACGTCGCGGAGAGGTCTATTATTTCGGGTCCGCTTCTTCGCTGCGCGGCACGACACTGCCGGCCGCCAGAAGAAACCAAGCCAGGAAAATGTACCAGGCCGAGTTCGCGGTCAGTCCCGGGATCGGCAGCGAAATCGGCAGCGCCGCGAGCACGCCAAGCATGGCGAGGCAGCCGGCGATCACGAACAATGCGACGTTGGGCGCGTAGAGCTTCATCATTCCCCCCAGGGCATGCGACGCGCCAACAAAGCACAAATTTTGCGCGAATAGGAACTGTATGTGATTTGACGGTAAAGGGTTCTTTAAGGGGTTCCGGCGACGCAACACTTGGTTTCTTAAGCCGCCGATAAGAATTCAAATCTAGTTTTTGCGCCAAGCACCAGGGAGAAGCGCGTATGCGTCTGATCGTAAAGTTCCTGAAAGACGAGAGCGCCGCAACCGCGATCGAATACGGTCTCATCGCCACCGGGATCGCGGTCGCGATCATTCCGGTGATCACCGGTCTTGGCAGCAAACTCAAGACCACGTTTTCGTCAGTCTCGAGCGCGCTCAGATAAGGCGCGCACGTCGCCGGCGCCTGCAGCCGTCGAACCCGTTACAGCCCGAACACGAACAGCATCGTCGCGTTAGTCTGGAATTTCCGTTCCGGCGAGCGCGCGAGCTTGGCTTTGCCGACCGGACCGATGCCGGAAGCGATGGCGATATATTGCTTGCCGTCCACCGAATAGGTCATCGGCGGCGCCACGAAGCCGGTACCGACATTGATCTTCCACAATTCGTCGAGCGTCTGGTCGTCGAACGCGACGATGGTGCCGTCGAGGAGCGCGGTGACGACGATGCCGCCCGCGGTGGTGAGGACGCCGCTGAGGTCGCCGTAAGGCAGTTCCTTGCGCAGTTTCACCTGGCCGGTCGCGGGATCGACGATCTCGAGGCCGCCGGTGATGCGCTCGCGATTGACGTAGCCGCCACCCCCGAACTTGCCGCGCACATGAGCGGCGCGATCGGGTGTGATGTCGGCGCAGCCTTCATCGCCGGCGACATAGATGAAATGCGTCTTCTCGCTGTAGGACGGCGGCCAGAAATTGGTGCCGCCGTGCACGTCGGGGCAGGAATTCGTCATCTTGTCGAGCCCGCCCTTCCACTCATTCGAGTAGATCTGCACATCCTTCGCCGGATCGTAATCAACGGGCTTGCCGGTTTTTGGATCGATGCCCTTGGTCCAGTTTACCTTCTCGGCATATTGTCCGGACTTGAGGAACTGGCCGTTCTGCCGGTCGAGCGTGTATTGGAAGCCGTTGCGGTTGGCGAGCGCGATGATCTTGCGGTCCTCGCCGTTGACCTTGGTGTCGACGATGATCTGCGAGCCGCTGGCGTCGTAGTCGTGAATGTCGTTCGGCGTGTATTGGAAATACCATTGCATCTTGCCGTTACCGACATTGAAGGCGATGGTCGAGTCGGTGAACAGATTATCGCCGGGCCGGTAGGCCGAATCGTAGCGCGGCGCCGGATTGCCCGAGCCCCAATAGGTTAGGTTGGTCGTCGGATCGTAGGAGCCGGTGACGTAGAACGCGCCACCGCCGGTCTGCCACGCGTTCTCCTTGTCCTTCCAAGTCTCGCTACCCGGCTCGCCGGGCGCCGGCACCGCGAAGGTTTTCCATAATTGCTCGCCGGTTTTCGGATCGAGCGCGGCGAGCCAGCAGCGCACGCCGTTGTCGCCGCCGGAACCGCCGATGATCAACGCGTCCTTGAGCGCGAGCGGCGCCGCGGTGATTTCCATGTCGGGCTGATCGTGCAGGTTCTTGTCCCACACGACCTTGCCGGTCTCCTTGTCGGTGGCGATGACACGGCCGTCGAGGCCGGCGACCGAGATCACCAGATTTCCCCACAGCGCGACGCCGCGGTTGCGATCCGGCTTCTCGACGCCGGGATCCATCTTCCACACGAT
>DATJYT010000004.1:0-4330 GCA_035499475.1 Xanthobacteraceae bacterium
TGAGCTCGACGGCGGCAAGATCGTCAGGCGCGGCGCTGTCCAGGCCGACGACCAGAAAGCCGCGCTCCTTGAGCGCCGTCAGAGCGCGCGCCAGGTTTTGCACCAGCACGATCGGCACCAGTTCCAGTGCGCCGGAAGCCGACTTCGCCAGCACCCCGGTTGCCTCCGGGCTGTGCCGCGCCGTGGTGACAACCGCATTCACCGCGAACGCGGCGGCCGTGCGCAAGATGGCGCCGACGTTGTGCGGATCGGTGATCTGATCGAGCACGAGCACGATGCCGTTTGCGGGCATGTCGGCGATATCGGGCGAGGGCAGGGGATCGGCTTCCGCGATCAATCCCTGATGCACGGCGTCCGGCGTGAGCCGCGCCGCGAGCGCGTCCGGCCGCACCAGCTCGGGGGCGACCGGCAGAGCAATATTCTCCTCGGCAAGACGCCGTACCGCGTTCTCGGTCGCCAACAGGCGGCGGAAGCGCCGCGCCGGATTGACGAGCGCCGCGGTGACGGTGTGCCAGCCGTAGAGGACGACCGCATCGCCGGGCTCGCCGCGGCGGCGTTCGCTGCGGCCATTATGATGCGGTCGGGGGCGTTTCGGCCGCCATCGGCGTTCGCGCATGTTTGTTTCTTTCATGCGGTCGGACGCTTGGCAATTCTGTTTGCGCTTGACAGCGCGGTATCCGCTCCCCTCCTTCACCGCGATGACAAATACGCCGACAAGCGTTTTGCTGCAGCATGCGCTGGCGCTGCATCGGCGCGGTGCCGTCGCCGAGGCGGCCGCACGCTATGCCGAGGTGCTGCGCGACGATCCGGACAATGCCGACGCGCACTACTACCTCGCACTGATCGCCTGCCAACAGGGACGCTTTGAGGAAGGAATTCAACACGCCCGCCGGTCGCTCGCCGGCAATCCGCAGCATGCCGACGCGCATGTGATCTTGGGGCGCGCCCTTGGCGCGCTGGCGCGACGCGATGAAGCCTTGGCGAGCTTCGATCGCGCCGTCGCGCTGGCGCCCGACCTGGCGCGGGCCCACGCCAACCGTGCCGATCTCCTCGCCGAAATGGCACGTCCTGAAGAAGCGATCGAGAGCTACGATCGGGCCTTGGCGCTGGCGCCGGACTCCCACGCGGATTGGTTCAACCGCGGTACCGCCCTTATCGCCGCCGCACACCACGACGAGGCGCTTGCCAGTTTCGATCGCGCCATCGCGCTGCAGCCGGAACTCGCCGACGCCGAGGTTCTGCATCCGCCGCGTCTTTTGTCCAAGCTGCGCATCTGCGATTGGACCAATCTCGACGATGAGATCGCGCGGCTGCTTTCGATGATACGAGAGGGCAAGCCGTTGAGCGTTCCCTACGCCGTCGTCGCCATTCCCTCGTCGGCAGCCGATCAGTTGCAATGCGCGCGGAGTTACGTCCTGCACCAGCCGAGCCATCCGCAAATCTGGCAGGGCGAAATCTATGCCCACGAGCGTCTTCGCATCGCTTATCTGTCGGCGGACTTCCGCGAGCACGCGACCGCCTATCTGACGGCGGGATTGTTCGAGCACCACGACAAATCGCGTTTCGAGATCACCGCGATCTCGTTCGGGCCCGACGATCATTCGCCGATGCGGCAAAGATTGACGGCGGCTTTCGAAAACTTCATCGACGTCCACGGCCACAGCGATCAGGCCATCGCCGATCTCATGCGTCGGCATGAAATAGACATCGCCGTCGACCTGATGGGGTTCACCAAGGATCACCGCCTCGGCGTGCTTGCCCGCCGCGCCGCGCCGATCCAGGTCAACTATCTGGGCTACCCGGGAACGGTGGGCGCGTCCTATGTCGATTACATCCTCGCCGATGCGACGGTGATCCCCGAAGAGCAGAGCGGGTTTTATTCCGAAAAGATCGTTCGGCTCGCCGACACCTATCAAATCAACGACGACCGGCGGCCGATCGCGCAACGCACGCCGCGCCGCGCCGAATGCGGCCTGCCCGACGATGCCTTTGTGTTTTGCTGTTTCAACAATCCGCAAAAAATCCTGCCGGACACGTTCGCGATTTGGCTGCGGCTTCTGCATCAGGTCGGCAACAGCGTGCTTTGGCTGTTGGAGGGAAGCGCAGCGGCCTGCGCAAACCTGCGTGCGGAGGCGCGGAAGCGCGGGGTCCCGCCGCATCGGCTGATCTTCGCACCGAAAATCGCAATGGCGGAGCACCTGGCGCGGCAGCGGCTGGCGGACCTGTTCCTCGACACCCTGCCTTACAATGCACACACCACGGCGAGCGACGCGCTATGGGCCGGATTGCCGGTGCTCACGTGCCTGGGCGCGACCTTTGCGGGACGCGTCGCCGCGAGCCTGCTCAAGGCCGTGGGTCTCGACGAACTGATCACCCGCTCTGCGGCCGAATACGAGGCGCTTGCCCTCAGCCTGGCGCGCGATCCGGCGCGGCTTGCCTCGATCCGAGACAAGCTGGCGCGCAACCGCAACACGTTCCCGCTGTTTGATACCGCACGCGCGACGCGGCAGATTGAATCGGCCTATCTCACCATGGCCGGCATCTGGCGGTCGGGCGCGAAGCCTCGCAGTTTCAGCGTCGACCCGAACTGACCGCAAGCGCCCCTGAGTGCGCGAATGGCCCGCCTTTTGCAGGCCGGGAGCTCAAGTTGCGCCGGCGCGTCTTGATGGAGTGAGCGGATGTCTGGCCATTCTTCGTCCTCGGGTCCGGTGCTGGCGCTGCCCGGCGCGGACCCCAGGCTCTACAACGAAGACCTCGCGCCGGTTGCTCTGGCCGGCCGCCACTGGGGCTGGTTCGATATTTTCGCCATGTGGATGTCCGACGTGCATTCGGTCGGCGGTTACACCTTCGCGGCGAGCTTGTTCTTCCTTGGCCTGACCGGTTGGCAAGTCCTGGTTTCCATGGCGGCCGGCATCACCGTTGTTTTCCTCCTGATGAATCTGATCGGCGGCCCATCGCTCAAATACGGCGTGCCTTATCCGGTGGTGGCGCGCATGTCGTTCGGCGTCGTCGGCGCGAACCTTGCTGCCGTGGTGCGCGGCGTCGTCGGCATCGTCTGGTACGGCGTGCAGACCTATTTCGCATCCAAGGCGGTCGAGGTTCTGGTCATCACGCTTGCGCCCGGCGCGCAGGCGTTGCGCGAGGGTGGGGTGCTCGGACTGTCGCCGCTCGGCTGGGGAAGCTTCCTGTTCATGTGGCTGTTCCAGCTCCTGATCTTTCTCAACGGCATGGAGACGATCCGCAAATTCATCGATTTCTGCGGGCCGGCGGTTTACGTCGTGATGTTTGCACTGGCAATTTGGATCTTGTCCCAGACCGGATTGTCGAGCCTGTCGCTTGCGCTGGCGCCGCCTGCGGCCGGTTCGAGCCTTGGCCACATGGCGAACGCGGCCATGCTGATCGTCGCCTATTTCGCCGCACTGCTGCTCAACTTCGGCGACTTCTCCCGCTTCGCCAAGGACCGACCCTCGATGATTCTGGGAAACTTTCTCGGCCTGCCGGTCAACTTCCTGGTCTTTTCCATCATCACCGTCATCGTCACGGCCGGCACCGTCAAAGTCTTCGGCGAGGCCATCATGGACCCGGTGCGCATCGTCGAGCGCATCGGCAATCCGGCGATCGTCATTCTCGGCTCGCTGACCTTCATCGTGGCGACCATGGGGATCAATATCGTCGCCAACTTTGTGTCGCCCGCCTACGACATTGCTAACCTCAATCCGCAGCGGATCAGTTTTCGCATCGGCGGCCTGATCACGTCGATCCTGTCCGTCCTGGTGTGTCCCTGGCTGTTCGTGTCGAGTTCGCAGGCGATCACGATTTTCGTGTCGATCTTCGGGGCGGTGCTCGGCCCGATGTTCGGAATCATCGTGGCGGACTTCTACCTGGTGAAGCGCCAACAGGTCGTCATCGAAGACCTCTACACGATGTCGGCCAAAGGTTCGCTCCACTACCGCAACGGCTGGAACCGGGCCGCGCTGGTCGCGCTCGGCGCGGCCGGCCTGGTGTCGATCAGCCTCGCGTTTCTGGGCGCCTACAGGATCATCCTCGAAGTCGGCGACTGGGGCTGGCTGATCGGGGCCGCGCTAGGCGCTTTGTTCTATCTCGCGGCGACTTATGCCTTCGGCGAAGGTCGTATCGGCGAGCCGGTTTCGCTCGCACCGATGCGGTGACATACGCCGACGCGATCCCGCGAAGCAGGATGGTGGGGGAGGTAGGACTCGAACCTACGAAGGCGTAAGCCAGCGGATTTACAGTCCGCCCCCTTTGCCACTCGGGACACTCCCCCGTCCGCCGCGGTAATTAAGGGACCACAATGGCTTGCGCAATAGCC
>DATJYT010000005.1:0-11113 GCA_035499475.1 Xanthobacteraceae bacterium
TGCTCATCGAGTGCGGCAAACGGTTCGTCCATGAGCAGGATTTTCGGCTCGGATGCGAGCGTGCGCGCCATCGACACACGCTGGCGCATGCCGCCTGAAAGCTCGGCCGGGTAGCGCTTCTCGAAGCCGTCGAGACCGACCATGGAAACGAAGTGCCGCGCCCGCTCGATGCGCTCGCGCTTGGCCATGCCGGCGATTTCCAGCGGGAAGGCAACGTTGTCGACTACGTTGCGCCACGGAAAGGTCGCCTCTTCCTGGAACACCATGCCGATCGAGGCGTGCGGGCCGGCAATCGTCTGACCGGCGACGGTGATGCAGCCCCCGTAGCCGGTCAGCAGTCCGCCGATGATGTTGAACAAAGTCGATTTGCCGCAGCCAGACGGTCCGATGACGGCCAGGAATTCGCCGGGCGCGACGGTGAAGGATACGTCGTCGAGCGCGGCGAGCGGACCCTCCGTGGTGAGGAACCGCATGGCAATGTTTTCGGCGACGAGGACCGCTGGTGCGGCCGCCGGCTGCGTGGCCGGCGGCGCGCGGTTACTCGTCGAGACAACGGCCATTGGACGCCCTTGTCGCTCTACGGTCGGTGTGTCAGTTCCCGGCGCGCGTCATCGCTTGGGTCATGACCGCGGTGTAGCCCGGCTCGACCCGCACATCGACGACAGCGACCTCTCCGGCATCGACCGCCGCGATCGCTTTCTCCAGCGCCACCGCAAGGTCGGCCGGCTTGGTGATGGGGCCGAAGCCGACCGCGCCCTGGGCGCGGGCCATGGCGGCGAGATCGACCTCGGGCTCCGACATGCGTTGGCCGATCCACTTGTTCTCGACCGGGCGCTGGCGCATGCGCGCCATCCGCTCCTGATGTAGTTCGTCGTTGTAGAACGAACGGTTGTTGGCGACCACGTAGAGCAGGGGGATTTTGTAGTGAACTGCGGTCCATATTGCGGTCACGCCCATGAGGTAGTCACCGTCGCCGCCGACCGCGACCGGCAGCCTTCCGGAGCCCTTGAGCGCCAGTGCGACGCCGACCGAAATGCCCGGGCCGCCGCCCACGCCGCCGCCGCCGTCGGAGCCGACATAGTCGAGCGGATGGCGGAAGGTGATCCAGGTGTCATCCCACGACAGCGGCAGGTGCGTATAGGTGACCGGACGGTCCTTGAGCAGTTTGCGCAACGCGCGCGCGATGTGTTCGTTGGTGAATCCGGACGGTTCCTTTTCGGCGATGGTGCGCGGCGAGGGCATCGCGTGCGGCTTCGAGCTCTTGCCGATTTCCTTGACCAGTTCCGGTACTACCAGGTCGGGATCGGCCGACAGCAGCAGATCGACGGGCGGCAGCCCCTGGTGATCCATGCTCCAGCCATTGTGGATACGATGGTCGAGGGAAATCTGGATGACCTTCGCGGCCGGGTTCGGGCCGGCGTAGCGCATGGCGCCGGCGAGATCGACCCAATCGAGGCTCAGCACGACGTCGACGTTCTTCAAGCCTTCGACGCTCTCCGGCGTCGGTGCGCGCGGCGCGCCGACATAGAGCGGGTGATCGGTGGGGAAGGTCGCGCCGATCTTGAGATCGGAGACGACACGGGCGTTGAGCGCTTCGGCAAGCGCCACGCGGGCGTTCCATGCGTCGACGCTGCGCGAGGCGCGGCCGGCCAGGATCAAAACCTGCTTGGCGTCTTTCAGCATGGCCGCGGCGCGGCGGATTTGATCGGCCGGCGCGGCGGTCGAGATCGCCGGCATATAGCGCGCCGGGTCGATCGGCGGCAGCGTGTCGGTGAGCTTGGCCTCCTGCATCTCGGCGTCGAGATTGACGTAGACCGGGCCCTGCGGCGCGGTGTTGGAAATCCAGGTGGCGCGCAGCAGCGCTTCGCGCGCGGCGCCAGGCGACGCCGGCTGGTCGTCCCATTTGGTGTATTCGCGCACCAGCGCGCCCTGGTCGCGGGCGGTATGAATCCAGTCGATCCACGGCCGACGCTTGACCGCATCGACCGGGCCGGTGGCGCCGAGCACCAACATCGGCATGCGGTCGCACCAGGCGTTGAACATCGCCATGGAAGCATGGAGGAGGCCGACATTGGAGTGCACCGCCGCCGCCATGGCTTTGCCGGTGACCTTGGCGTAGCCGTGGGCGATAGCGACGGCGGCCTCCTCGTGCAGGCAAAGCAGCATTTGCGGCGTCGAATTGCCGAGGTAATTGACGATGCTGTCATGGAGCCCGCGATAGCTCGCGCCGGGCGTGAGCGCGATATAGGGGATTTCGAGCGCTCGCAGCGCCTCGGCGACAACGTCGCTGCCGAAGCCCGGCGCGTTGGCGCCGGCCGGCGTCGGACGTTCGAGGGCGGAGATGGCTGGATCGGCGGAGGTTTTGGCGCGTGCGGTCGCTGATTGGGGCGGGTTCATTGTTTTTCCTTGGGTCGTACGGTTGGGGGTAGATCGGGCGCAATCCAATCGGATCACGAGCCCGGACGCAACCGGGCGAGAAGTCTCATGCCCGCATGGCTTGCGGCCGGTTTTCATGCCGGAAGGCGCGCCCGCCGGTCGTGCCTTTCCTGGCCGTTACTGGTGTGCGGCCTGAAACTCTTCGGGTCCCTCGAGCCGCTTCACCAGTTTGTCGATGCTTGCGGCAAATCTATCGACGCTGAAATTCAAGGGGTCGTCGTGGCCGTTCGGAATATCGGCATCAATGGCGGCATGGAACGCGGGAATAAGCCAATGGTCGGCCCGCACGCTGGCGATGGTGTAGAGAAGCGCGATCCGGTCGTATTGCGCGGTCGTGAAAGCGGGGTCCGGCGTCTGCGTTCCGGAGCGACCGCGGCGCGGCTGAATCAATTCGACATGGACAAAGAGACCTTTCAATGCGCCGGAGAAATTCACCGCGCGCTCGAATTTGGTCTCGCGCCAGGGAATGCCGAAATCATGGTCCAGCAGCATGCCGCCGGACCGATTGACGACGACGTGCGCCTTGCCCCAGCCGTCGGTACAGACGAAGTTCGCAAGATTGTTAAACTTGGCTGCATCGTCGATGTCGTCCGGAAAGGCGCGACGGCCGTAGCTCGGTCCGCTGGTGTCGTGGATCACCAGATAGCGCGCCATCGGCGCGTCAGGATCGTCGTCCCGGGCGCGCGACAGCGGTTGCCATAGATGAGCGGCGAAATCCCATTCCAAATCTTGCTTGGACAGGAACGTGCTCAGCACTTCGCGCGAGGGCAGTCCGGTATCGCGGCCGATGCGCTCGGCGAGCGCGGGCGGCAGGCTCTCCTGCGCCGGTGCAAGGTTGCGCGAGGCATCCATGCCGCGCATCAGGCACAGCGCCTGATCGACCGGCTCGCCGGCAAAGCTCAGCGTCTGCGGATCGAACGCGCAGGCGCCCATGGTCTTGAGGACGATGGTCGGCCGCGGATGGCGGGGCTTGCAATCGTTGCCGAGCGCCGTCTCGACGGCGCCGCATAGCATCACTGCCGCGAGGCCCGCCGCGGC
This sequence comes from Xanthobacteraceae bacterium, assembly GCA_035499475.1. Taxonomy (GTDB): domain Bacteria; phylum Pseudomonadota; class Alphaproteobacteria; order Rhizobiales; family Xanthobacteraceae; genus BOG-931. The sequence continues at coordinate 3,475 of DATJYT010000005.1, forward strand.
GAGGCGGCCATTCAGGAAACTGCCGACCTGTCGGGTGCCGTGCACCGGTAGAAATCCTTAGTTCGAACGACCACACTATCACCACCAACGCGCGTTCTGCCAAGCGGTGCCAGCGTGGAAAGCACGCCTGCTGCGCGTTGCGGTTTTGTTATGCAGAGAAATTCGAGCGAGGGGACGCCCGGGATGAACGGGCGTTCAGGATGCGACGCCGCGATGGGCGTCCGCCGTCACTCCTTCGCCCGCTCGACGTAGCTGCCGTCGGCGGTCATGACCACGATCTTGGTTCCGATTCCCACGAAGGGCGGCACCATGGTCCGCACGCCGTTGGACAGCTTCGCGGGCTTATAGGACGACGCGGCGGTCTGGCCTTTCACCGAAGGTTCGGTCTCGACCACTTCGAGGATGGCCTTCGGCGGCAGCTCGATCGCCACCGGCGTGCCTTCGTGAAGGCTGAGCGTCACCTCCATCTCGGGCTGCAGATAGGCGGCCTGATCGCCGATGATGTCGGGCGGCACGGCGACCTGGTCGTAGGTTTCCATGTTCATGAAATGGAAGCCTTCGGCATCCTGATACATGAACTGAAATTTGTGGTCCTCGACGAAGGCTCGCTCCACCTGGTCGGTAGTCTTGAAACGCAGCGCGACCTTGACGCCGTCGGCGATGCGGCGGACGTCCATCTGGGTGACCGGGGTGCCCTTGCCGGGGTGGATATTCTCGACCGTGACGATGACGGCGAGCTTGCCGTCGATATCGACGATATTGCCTTTTCGGAGCGTGCTGGCGATGACTTTCACGGACGAAATCCTTAACTGCCGAGGTTCGTTTAACCGCGAGGGCTCTTTGGGAAGCGCACCATACCGATCCTGAGCGCAATCGCTAGTTATTTCCTCATCGATCCGCGGACAAGGACATGCCGGAGCGTTCGCCGCCTTCCTCGCCGTTTTGGGCCCCCCACGTTCACGCCGACCGCAGGCCTATTCTGCTGGCGCGAGGCCGGATCGTGGCGGCGCTGCGAGCCTGGTTCGCCGCCCATGATTTTGTTGAGGTCGAGACCGCGGCCTTGCAGGTTTCGCCCGGCAATGAGATCCACCTGCATGCTTTCGGCACGACGCTGATAGCGCCGGACGGCGCGGCGTCGCCGCTCTACTTGCGCACCTCGCCGGAGTTCGCCTGCAAGAAGCTCCTGGCCGCCGGCGAGCCGCGCATCGTCGAGTTCGCCAAGGCATTTCGCAACCGCGAGCGCGGCGCGCTGCACCATCCGGAGTTCACATTGGTCGAGTGGTATCGCGCCGGAGAGCCTTATCAGGTGCTGATGGCGGATTGCGCCGCGCTGATGGCCGAGGCGGCACGGGCCGCCGGTGTGAAGCAGTTCAGTTTTCGCGGCGGCATGGCCGACCCGTTCGCCGCGCCCGAGCGGCTGACGGTGGCCGAAGCCTTCTCGCGATTCGCCGATATCGACCTGTTAGCAACGTTACCGGACGGCAAGCCGGACCGCGAGCGTCTCGCTCGTGCTGCGCAGGTGGCAAACATCCGCACCGCCGCAAACGATTCTTGGGGCGATATTTTCAGCCGCATCCTGGTCGAGCGCATCGAAGGCAATCTTGGCATCGGCCGAGCTACTCTTCTCGACGAATATCCATCGGTGCAGGCGGCACTGGCCAAGCCCGCAAGCGATCCGCGTGTCGCGGAGCGCTTCGAGCTTTATATCTGTGGCGTCGAGCTCGCCAACGGCTTCGGCGAGCTCACCGACGCCGTCGAACAGCGCCGCCGGCTCGAACAGGAGATGGCGGAGAAGCAGCGGCTCTACGGCGAGCGCTACCCGATCGACGAGGATTTTCTCGCCGCGGTCGCGGCGATGCCGCAGGCTTGCGGCATCGCGCTCGGGCTCGACCGCCTGGTCATGCTGGCGACCGGCGCCTCGCGCATCGACCAGGTGCTGTGGGCGCCAATTTCGGGCATTTAGCGCTTAGCGGCTCACGTGAACATTGAGGATGGCCGTCGCGCCGTCCTGCACCTTCTTCATCGCGGTTTGCAGCGCGCCCTTGAGCTTTCCGGCTTCGGTCACGCGCTCGCCGTGCATGCCGAAATGCGGGCTCAAAGCATCGAAGTCGATGCCGCTGATCTGCGAGCCGAGATGGATTTTGGCGTTTTCGGCGGCGCCGTCCGGATAGTGATGGACGTGGCCCTTTTGCATCGCCATGTAGCCCTTGTTGTTGAACACGACGATGAGGATCGGCAGATTGTGCTGCTTCGAGGCGTTGAGCGCCTGGATCACCGGATTATACAGGAAGCCGCCGTCGCCGATGAGCAGCGCCACCGGCCGCTCGCGTGCTGCGAGCTTCATGCCAAGCGCGATGCCCAGGCCCTGACCGAGCCCGCCGAACCCGCGAAAGAAGCTGTGCGGCGTGGTGAACGGCAGGTGCTGGCGCAACACCGGGCCGTGCATGATCGTCTCGTCGACGAAGATGGTGTCGGCCGGCAACGTCTCGCCGAGTGTGGCGATGAGATCGAGCGGATCGACGCCTTTGCCGTTGCCGCCGCCGTTGCGGGCCTTGGCCTTCTCGGCATTAAGGCCGGCGACGAAGGCGTCATGCTCGGCCTTCCATTTGGCGCGGCGCCTGTTCAACGCCTCGGTATCGAGCTTCGCCGCGCGCGCCGCCGCAGTCAGCGCTTGCAGCGATGCCGCGATGTCGCCTTCGAGATAGAGGTCGGCATGCAGCATCTGATAGATCATGTGACCTTTGAACTGGTTCTCGTTGATCGACACGATCGTGCCCTTGGTCGGTCGCGTGTGCGGCGGATACCAGGGCACACGGCCGCCCACCAGCAGAACGAGGTCGGCGTCACCCAGATATTTGTAATTAGCGACGCCGAGATAGAGCGGGTGATTGGTGGGGAAATTGGCGAAGTTCGAGCCGCGGCTCCAGGTCACCGGGATCGCCAGCGCGTCGGCCAAATCGATCAGCGCTTTGAACGCCACCGGATCGCGGCCTGACTGCTCGGCGACGATGATCGGGTTCTTCGCGGCAAGGAGCAGGCTCGCGACCTTCTCGACCTCGCTTGGATGCGCTTGTACGCGCGGCGCAGCCGGCACCTCGCGCTCGTTGGCCGGCGGCGTCCAATCATGGAGCATGTGTTCGAGCGCGATGCTCAGGTAGATCGGCCCGCGCGGGTTGCGCTGCGCCATCTCGCCGGCGCGGACCACCGTCTCATGGAGCGTGTAGGGGCTCGTCACTTGCCGCGCTGACTTGGTGATGCTTTCGACATAGCGTTCGGCGCCGGCGATGCTGAGGCCGCCGTACCATTGCTGCTCGATGTCGAGGTTCGGATCTTCGCCGAGCGAGTGCGATTCACCCGACATGACGATCATCGGCACTTCGGACTGCATGGCACCGTGGATGCCCATGCTGCCCTGCAGGAGGCCGACGCCGGCATGGACCAGGACCGCTTGCGGCCGACCGGTGATCAGGGTGTAACCGGTCGCCATGTTGACGGCGAGCGTCTCGTGCTGGGCGTCGATATAGGTCGGGCCCTCGTGGTTGCCGACCTTTTGTCGCACCAGGGCTTCCCAGACCGGCGACCATTCCGAGCCCGGCGACGACATGATGTAGTCGATCTTGAGCCTGCGGAACGCCTCCAGGATCGCTTCCCCGCCATCCATGTAGTTTTTCATTTGCTTGTCCTCATGCATCGCTCGCGTGCGCGGCAGCGAACACCGAAATTTTGCTTTCCGCAACATGAACCCAGGCCGGAATGCGGCTTTTAATTGCATAGGCCGCCTTGCTTGCATAGCTGGGCATCGAGCATAACGGGCCAAACCGTCAATCGAGGCTGTATGCCGCCATGAACAAGACATTGCGCAGCCCCTCCGCGCTGGCCGAGGCGGGACTCGTTGCCGCAGATCGGCTCGCCACTTTGAACGCAGTCGCAGCGCGTTACGCCGTAGCGGTTACGCCTGCGCTCGCCCGTTTGATCGATCCTGCCGACCCGCACGATCCGATTGCGCTTCAATTCGCGCCCGACGCGCAGGAATTGTCGACTCGGTCCGAGGAAGACGCCGATCCGATCGGCGATGATAGGTTCAGTCCGGTCGAAGGCGTCGTGCACCGCTATCCCGACCGGGTGCTGCTCAAGCTCGTTAACGCTTGCGCGGTGTATTGCCGGTTCTGCTTCCGTCGCGAAATGGTCGGGCCAAGCCGGGGAGGGCTGTCGCCAGCCGCGCTCGAAGCGGCGCTCGACTATATCCGCGGCTGCCCGCAAATCTGGGAAGTCATTTTGACAGGCGGCGACCCGCTGGTGCTTTCAGCGCGGCGGCTCAAGGACGTCGTGAGGCGGCTCGGCGAGATCGCGCACGTCAAGGTTATTCGGTTCCATACGCGAATGCCTGTTGCGGCGCCTGAACGCATAACGGCCGCCGTGGTGCGCGCACTGCGCACCGACAAGGCCGCTTACGTCATCCTCCACATCAATCATCCGCGCGAGTTGACCAACGAGGCACGTGCCGCCTGCGCGCGTCTCATCGATGCGGGCATTCCCATGCTGTCGCAATCCGTGTTGTTGCGCGGCGTGAACGACGATGCGCAAACGCTCGGGGCGTTGATGCGCGCGTTGGTCGAGTGTCGGATCAAGCCTTACTATTTGCACCATGCCGATCTCGCGCCCGGCACCGCGCATCTGCGTACCGGCATCGCCGAAGGCCAGGCGTTGATGCGGACGTTGCGCGGTCGCTACTCAGGCCTGTGCCAGCCGACTTACGTGCTCGATATTCCCGGCGGATTCGGCAAATCGCCGATCGGGCCCGCTTACTTGAGCGAAGACCATGCCGCGGTCGAAGATTTCAACGGACGGCGCCACTGTTATCCGCCGCGGTGAATGATCGCCAATTACGCGGCGGTCGCTTGCGGAAAGTACACTGTGGTCTCGAATTGATAGCTGCACGCGTCGCACGACCACGTGTGACGCACGCAACGCTCGTTGAGATATTCAGACCATGTCGGCGCCAGGAGCCATTCGCTACACTGCGGGCAAATGTTTTTCTTGTAAGCCGTGACTCGTGTGCGCACCGTCGTTTCGCTTTGCAGAGTCATGATTCCTGTTCCTCCCTGAATCAACCCTCCGCCATCGCCATCACTATACACGCTCTGTGGCATTGGCGTGACGCGCCAATAGGCGCATTGCAATAAATTTGATCTTCGGAACTTTGCGGAATTTTTTTGCACTGCATTCTGAGTTTGCGACGCAGCAATAAATCCTGCCTCACGAGGAACGTTGAATTACAAGGCGACGTTGTCGCATCGGCGACGAATGGCTCGTGTAAACGGAGATTTATCGTGTTGCAGAGCAATAGATGGCTAAGCCAGTTTGGGCGAAGAGCTGCTACGATTTGCTTTTCATGCGGGTGTTTCGCGTTATGCGCCGGCGCTGCGGCGATTTCTCCCAGCATGATGGCGCTAGCCCAAAATACGCTGCCGCAGTCGCCGGAAGTTCCGGTTTCTCCGGAGACTCCGGGTACGTTGCCGGGAACAGCCGCAGGGCCCAATGCGGCTACAGGCACAAATCCCATCACGGGAGCGCCATGCATTGGAGGCGGATCTTCCGCTCTCGACGGCGGCATTTCCGGCGCACCCAATATCGCCGGGCAGACGAACTCGAGCACCGGTCCCTCGGGTCCGCCGCCGAACAACAGCGTCTATGGCCTCAACGGTACCGACGATCCCGGAGCGTGCTGAGTTTGCTGGTTGCCGCCGCGCATCCCGCCTTGACGCTCCAGGCGCGTAAATTCGTGAGAGCTTGAAAGGTTGACTGCTGAACTCGCGGCGGGAGCGCGAACCCTATCTACTGCGTTCCCGCCAGATTGGCCTCCTTGATGACCTTGGCCCAGCGCACGGTTTCCGTCTTCACAAAGTCGTCGAACTGCTGCAGCGATTTGTCGCCGAGCCCGACCATGCCGAGCGTTTGCAGCGGCGCGATCATCTCGGGCGAATGGACAGCGGCGTTCACGTCCTTGTTCAGCTTTTCGAGTACCGGCTCAGGCGTGCCGCCGGGCGCAAGCAGGGCCTGCCAGGCAACGGTGTTCGGCCAAGACGGCAGTCCGACCTCGGCAAGCGGTTTGATGTCCGGCGCTGTCGGGAACGGCTTGTCGCTGGTGATGCCGAGAGCACGGGCCTTCCCGGCTTTGACCTGGGGCAGCATCGGTCCGAGGTCGACGAACAGCACGTCGATTTCGCCTGAGACCAGCGCCAGAGTGGCCGGCGCGCTGCCCCGGTAGGGGACATGGGTCATCGTGATGCCGGTCAGGCTGCTGAACAGCGCGGCGCAGAGGTGGTGGAACGCGCCGACGCCGCCGGAACCGTAGGTCAGCGGCTTGCCCTCGGCGGCCCGTTTCTTGGCGAGCGCCACCAGGTCCGCCACGCTGTGCACCGGCAGCGCCGGATTGACGGTCAGCAAGAACGGTGTCCCCGCTATCAGCGATACCGGCACCAAAGTCTTCAAGGGCTCATACGACAGATGTTTGAAGATGGTAGGGTTCATCGCCATGGTGCCGCTGGTGCCCTGCATCAAAGTGTAGCCATCCGGCGTCGCATTGGCCGCGGTCGTTGCGGCGAGCGTCGTGCCGCCGCCGGGCCGGTTCTCGATGACGAATGTTGTGCCGTATTTCTTCTCGAGTATCTGCGCGTAGGCGCGCGCCAGCAGGTCGGTGCCGCCGCCGGGAGCGAACGGCACCAGGATGGTGACGTTGCGGGTTGGATAGTCTTCCGCGCGAGCTGCGAATAGCATCGCCATCAGCGCCGCCAGCGCCACCACCACCATTCGCCATCGGGTCATGACAATCTCTCCCTCTCATAATCCGTGCGGTTCTGTTGCCGCCCGTGGCCATTGCAAGCTTAGCGGAAGGGTGGACGGGGTGCTACGCGCCGTAGGACCGCAGGCATGCGACAGGTGACAGCCCATCGCGGTCGGACCGCTCGGTCCGCAGATTTCGGCTGACGCTAAGCGTGCTGGTTGCTATCCCTGGTGCCGGGTGCGACTGTTCGGCTCCGGAGAGCCCGATGGCATCCATGGCGAGGCCATTCCTCCTGACCGCCGCGATGGTCGTTGCTGTCTCGACATCGAAGGCGGCGCCGGAGGCTCGCTGACCGGGTGTCCGCGTACGACGCGCCGTAAGTAATAGGGCACTCACCATCGTCGTGGCGCAGATGCGTCGCCGGGCATTTCAAGACCTGATTGCCGGTGGTGTCGCGTATTCGTCGAGGTTGTGATGCGCATCACAGTAATTGCAATTAATAGAGGGCAACGTCATCGTATGGATGGATGGCGGCATTCTTCCGCCTCACATGAGGGATGAAGACCATGAGCGAGAAGCCTGAAAATAAGTTGAACACCACAATCGACAATTCCGGTGCGGTAACGGCCAAGAAGAGCAAATCATCGGCGATCGAAGGAGAGCTCAGCGAGCACGAATTGTCGAAGGTTTCAGCCGGCAGCAATAATGTCGGCACCTTTAAACTTGTGGCCGTCAAGACGGTTTCTTGGGCCCATGACGATGAGTCGTAAGTCGTACAGTGGCATCTTTCCACCTCACAGAGAGATGAAGACCATGGACGAGAAGCCTGAAAATAAGCCGAACACCACGATCGAC
>DATJYT010000006.1:0-5595 GCA_035499475.1 Xanthobacteraceae bacterium
GTGGCAACAGCGCACATTTCACCGCTAATTTTGCGGTTCGCCGTTGGGAGGTCGATGGGGAATAAAGCGTAGCGGCCGCCCGCGCGCCGTGTCGAAGTGCGTTTGCAATAAGTGGCGTCGGCCCGCTCACCGGCTCTTGAACAGCTCATTATACATCTTCTGCCACTTCTTCTGATCCTCGCCGCTGAACACCACCGGCGTGATCTTCTGTTGTTTGAGCAACTCTCCGACCTCGGGCGGGTTGGTGGCAACGTCCGGCCGCGTCGGCAAGCGGCCGCCGCGCGTCATCAGCGTCTGGCCTTCCTGGCTTAGCGCGAAGTTGGTGGCGAGCTTCGCCGCATTGGGGTGAGGCGCCAGTACGTTGATGCCGACCGAGCCGAAGATCAGCGGAATCGGCTGCATCAGCCAGAAGTCGGTCGGCGCGCCCGACATCTTCACGTTCAGCGTGAGCGGCAGGAAATTGTTGAGTGCCAGCCAATATTCGCCGGAGCCGACCGACCGCGCCAGCGCCAGGTGGCCGTCGGTGATGACCGGGTCGAGCGCGGCGACGATGCTTTTGACGACTGCGCGGCCGCGCTCCTCGCCGTAATAGGCGCAGATTGCCGCGAGCCATTCGTCGTCGGTGTCGTCGATCGCGATCTTGCCGGCCCATTCCTTGTGTGCGGCGAAGTCCTCGAAGGTCTTCGGCAGGTCGGCCTTGTTGACGAACTTGGTGTTGTAGGACGGCGCGTTGTAGTTGGCGTAGCCGCCGTACCAGCGGTGATTGGGATCACGCGCCTCGGCCATCACGCCCTTCGCTTCCGGCGGGTCGAACTGCGCCAGGAACACCTGCGGCAACTGCGGCACGGTGGTGGTGAAGGCGATGTCCCAGGAGCGTTGCCGGGCGCGGTTCTCGATGGCGACGCGCGCCATGATCTGCGTGTCCGAGGAGCGCACGTAGCTGACCTTGACGCCGGCCGCATCCTCGAAATGCTTCCACAGCGGCAGCGCTTCCTGCTCGTTCATCGAGCCGTAGATGGTCAGTGCGCCTTCGGCCTTGGCCGCGCTCGCGAGTTCCGGGATTAGCCAGGAATGTTGCGCGGCGTCCTGTGCGGCGGCGGGCGCCAGCGCGGCGAGGAGTGAAACGGCCGAAGCAAGCGCCGCACCCGCGGCTTTCAAGGTCGGGCTTCGCCACATTGCTGCGCTCCTCACAACCGAGACCTCCGTCCCGTTGCGTGCAGGTTAGCAAGCAAGCCTGCGATGGGCAAAGCCGCGCGCCGCCTGCGGCTATGCGGGTTCAGCGAATTTCGCGCTTCGACATGCCGAACGTGACGGTCGAAATGCAGACGATGCTGACGGCTGCGGAGAACAGGAAGATCAACCGCGGCTCGCCCTGGTCCATCATCATGCCATAGACGACCGGTGCGATGCTGGCGCCGATGTTGAAGCCGGTGCTGACGAAGCCGAATACGCGGCCATAGGCGCCGGGCGGCGTCACCGCCCGCACCAGCATGTCGCGCGACGGATAAGTGGCGCCGACGCAAAAGCCGCTGAACCCCATCAGCGAAATCAGCAGCGCCGGAACGAAGTTGAACAAACCGACCAGCGCCGTCACCACGCCGCCGATGCCGAGGCCGAGCGCGGCGACCAGGGCGTGATGCTTGGTGCGTCCGGCGAGCAAGCCGCCGGCGAGCACGCCCGCGGCGTTCATGGCGAGAAGGCCGGTCAGCGCCATGTTGGCGATCGAGACCGGCGTGCCGTGCAGCGCGCCGAGCGCCACGACCAGATAGGTGTTGAGCCCGCCGTTCATGATCGAAGTGAGCATGAAGTAGCCGAGATTGAGCAGGATCGGTGGGCTGAGCAGCAGCCGCCAGGTGGTATCCACCAAAACGCTGTGCGACTTCGCGGCGGTCTTGCCGCCTCGCATCATCTCAGCCGCAGGCTCGGGCTGCGCGATCAACACCAAGAGAACGATGGCGCCGAAAATCGCGGCGCCCAGATAGGCGCCGCGCCAGCCGAACTGGCTCTGCATGTAGAGCAGCGTCACCGGCGCGATCGCCGAGCCGGCGATGCCGGAGAACGAATGGAACGAAAAGATCTGGCTCAACCGCTCCGACGGCGTGTGGTGCGACAGCAGCGCGTAATCGGCCGGATGGAACACGGTGTTGCCGAGGCCGGCGACGCCGTACATCGTCACGAACACCCAATAGGAATCGACCATGCCCGCGACCGCATAGGCGATCGTGCTCAAGGCAAGCCCCGCGATCAGCATCATGCGCGCGCCGAAGCGGTCGACGATGAACCCGATCGGCGTCTGCATCACGCCCGAAACGACGTTGAACACCGTGAGCGCGAGCGCGAGCTCGGTGTAGCTGACATTGAAGTCGGCGCGCACGAAGGCAAACAGCGGCGCCAGGAGCAGCATGTAATAATGGCTGACCAGGTGCGCGGCACAGACGCCCGCGATCAGTCGGGATTCGGCCGGCCGAATCGTTTGGACGGAGACTGCTTGCGTCATTGCGGGCGCGTCGCCTTGGCGTCTTGCAGCGCCTGCCACACCTGGAACGGCCGCAGCGGCATGTCGAGGTGGCGGATGCCGTGATCGGCGAGGGCGTCGATCACCGCATTCATCACCGACGTCAGCGCGCCGGCGCAGCCGGCTTCGCCGCAGCCTTTGACGCCGAGCGGATTGGTCTTCGCCGGCGCCGGATGATCGGCCAGCGTGAAGAAAGGTACGTCGGCCGCGCGCGGCATGGCGTAATCCATGAACGAGCCGGTGAGGAGCTGTCCGTCGCCGTCATAGACGGTCTTTTCCATCAGCGCCTGGCCGATGCCCTGCACCACGCCGCCGTGAAGCTGGCCGGCGACGATCAGCGGATTGACCACGGTGCCGAAGTCGTTGACCGAAGTATAATTGACCACCTCGACGATGCCGGTATCGGGGTCGACCTCGACCTCGGCGATGTGACAGCCGTTGGGGAAGGTCGAAGCGCCGGGACCGTCGCTCACATGGGCGACATCGAGCGATTGCGGTGCATCCGCCGGCGGCTTGGGTCCGTCGCGCAGCTTCTGCGCCAGGTCCATGATCGAGACGGAGCGGTCGGTGCCGACAATGACGAAACGGCCGCGATCGAAGGCGATGTCGGCGGGTGACGCTTCCAGCACATAGCTGGCAAGCTGCTTGCCCTTCTCGACGATCTTTGCCGCGGCTTCGACGATCGCGGTGCCGGTATGCATGATCGATTTCGAGCCGCCGCTGCCGCCGCCGGCGATGAGGAGATCGCTGTCGCCTTGCACCAGAGAGATTTTGTCGAACGGGATGCCGAGCCGTTCGCTCATGACCTGCGCGAACGGCGTGGCGTGGCCCATGCCGAAATCGAGCGTGCCGGTCTTCAGCGTCACGGTGCCGTCGGCGTTGAACGAAATGTCGGCGAGTTCCTTCGACGGCGGCGCGGTGACTTCCAGGAAATTGCCGATGCCGAGGCCGCGCAGCTTGCCGCGCTTGCGGCTCTCGCGCTTGCGGCGCGGAAAATTCTTGCCGTCGGCGAGCTCGAAGGCCTGCCTGGTCAGCGCCGCGAAGTCGCCGCTGTCGTAGGTGACGGCCGACGCGGTTTTGTAGGGAAGTTCCTGCGGGCGAATCTGGTTGCGCTTGCGCAAGGCCAGGCGGTCGATGCCCATCTCGGCCGCGGCGGCGTCGATCAGCCGCTCCATATAATAGTTGCCCTCGGGCCGGCCGGCGCCGCGATAGGCCGAGACGTGCGAGGTGTTGGTGAACATGCACTTGCTTGAAACCTCGATCAGCGGCGTGCGGTACATGCCTTGCACGTTCTTCACCGCATTGATCGTGCCCGGCATCGGCGCCACCGGCGACAGGAACGCGCCCATATTGGCGAACACGTTCAAACGCAGCGCGAGGAATCTTCCGTCGGCCGCGAGCGCGAGCTCGCCGACGACGTCGTGATTGCGGCCGTGGCTGTCGGAGACGAAGCTGCCGGAGCGCTCGTCGGTCCACTTCACCGGCCGGCCGAGCGCGCGCGCGGCGTGAAGGATGCAAATGTATTCCGGAAACACCGCAGCCTTCATGCCGAACGAGCCGCCGACCTGGCCGGTCAGGATATGCACGTCCTTTGCCGTGACGCCCATCGCCTCGGCGATGTTGGCGCGCATGCCGAACACGCCTTGCGAGCCGACATGAAGCGTAAAGCGGCCGCCCTCAAATGACGCGATCGCCGCGCGCGGCTCCATGGCGGCGACGACCAGCCGGCTGTTGACGAGCTTGAGCCGGGTGACATGGGCCGCTTGCGCGAACGCGGCCTTGACGGCTTCGGCGTCGCCATAATGGTAGTCGAGCGCGATATTGCCGGGTACGTCGTCGTAAAGCTGCGGCGCACCGGGTTGCGCGGCCGCTTCGGCCGAGGTCACGGCCGGAAGCGATTCGATATCGACGGCGACGGCTTCAGCCGCATCCTTGGCCTGCAGCACGGTCTCGGCGACCACGAATGCAATCGGATCGCCGACGAAACGCACCTTGCCGTTGGCCAAAGCCTGGCGCAGCGGCTTCTTCATCGGCGAGCCGTCGCGGTTGTTGAACGGCACCACGCATTTGAGCGGGCCGTAGCCGTTGAGGTCGGCGCCGGTATAGACGCCGAGCACGCCCGGCATTTTGCGCGCCGCTTCGGTATCGATGCCGCGGATGATGCCGTGCGCGGCCTGGCTGCGGACCATCACCGCGTAGGCCTGCCCGGGGAGTGCCACGTCGTCGGTATAATGACCCTGGCCGCGCAGCAGCATCGGGTCCTCTTTGCGCGGCACCGACTGGCCAACGGCAAATTTCTCGACCGCTGCGAGTTCATCCGCCCGGTCCTTGGCGGACTGCTGCACATCCATGGCGATTCAATCCTGTAAGGCTCGGTCGTGACATAATGGAGTTGGGGAACCCCGACAAGGTTCAGGTCCGGCATGGCTCATAGGCGGGGCAAGCGCGGATTCGGGCATGGTAAGCCCAGTATTGCCCTCGCGGCCTCGGCTGCTACAGTTTGCCCGATTTAGGCTTGAATAACGCCGCGCCGTCGAGCCGCAGAGTTCCGCCGCGGCAGGAAGGTTCTTGATGAACGACGAGGACCCGCCGCATGGCGGCCTCGGCGCCAATGGGGGCCCGCGTCGGTCCCGTTGGGGTCGTCGAACGCCTTACGGCATTCGACGCGACGGCTTCCGTCGCGACGAGGCGCAGGCGCGCGGCGACTTCCATCCGGCCGCGACCTATGCGGCGCTCGATCTCGGCACCAACAATTGCCGGCTGCTGATCGCCAGGCCGACCGCGGACGGCTTTCGCGTCGTCGACGCGTTCTCCCGAATCATCCGGCTCGGCGAAGGCATCGCGGCGTCGCGCCGCATCAGCGAGGCGGCGATCGAGCGCGCCGTCGACGCGCTTTCGGTCTGCCGCGACAAGATGCGGGCGAGGGGCGTCGCGCGAGCGCGGCTCATCGCCACGGCGGCGTGCCGGGCCGCCGAGAACGGCGAGGATTTTTGCAAGCGCATCGCCAACGAGGCGGGGATCGCGCTCGAGATCGTCGATTCGGCGACGGAAGCGCGGCTCGCCGCGACCGGCTGCACCGA
>DATJYT010000007.1:0-2424 GCA_035499475.1 Xanthobacteraceae bacterium
CGCAGCCGAGCGCGAGATCACCTTTCCGCTCGGCGGTCCCAACAAGGGGCAGATGAAGGGCGATGACTATCTCAATCACTTCGTGCTGCCGAACTTCTATTTTCACCTCACGGCCGCCTACGCGATTTTGCGCCACTGCGGCGTCGACATCGGCAAGCGCGATTTCCTGGGACAGATTCCGCTCAAGATGGTTTGAGGAATGTTGGCGGCTGTGAACTCCAAAGTCGTCGTGGCCGGGCTCGTCCCAGCCATCCACGTCTTTCAGTAGCAGCCGCCAAGACGTGGATGCCCGGCACAAGGTTTATGCTCGGGCCGGCCGGAGGCCGGACCCGTGTGCCGGCATGATGAATGAGTGCAACGGAATCGCCTGCGTGGACCCGGAATTCATTCGCGAACTCTTCGCGCAATTCGGCCCGGTGACGGTGAAGCGGCTGTTCGGCAGCGCCGGCATTTTTTCCGACGGCCTGATGTTCGCACTGGTGTTCGACGGCGCGATCTTCCTTAAAGTGGACGACACCAGCATCCCGGATTTCGAGCGCGAAGGCAGCCGGCCGTTCACCTATACCCGCGCCAAGAGCAAAGGCCGCGCCGGCCGCGCGTCACTGTCGTACTGGCGGCTGCCGGAGCGGCTCTATGACGACCCCGACGAGCTTGCCGCTTGGGCCGGCCGCGCTCTCGCCATCGCTCAACACAAGAAACTGGCGCTGCGTCCGCGGAGCAAACGAAAACTTAAACGAAAGCCGCGAAAAGCCGCGAAATAGGTGCCGACCAAGCCCGCTGGCAGCGGCGCGATTGTGCTGGCGGCCGAAGCCTGAAGCGCCTACATAGTGACATCCCCCACAAATGGAGTAGCCGATGGCCTCGCGCCAAATGAAGATGCCCGCGAAGGACAATTCAGAAAAGGAAGTCGATGAGGCGCCGTCGCAGCGCCGCCGGCCGGAGTCCGGCCGCTATCTGCTCCAGGTCGACCGGCAAACGAAGGGTTCCTACCCAACCTCCGAAGCCGCTCGAACGGCAGCCATGGCAATCAAGAAGGGCTACCCGATCGTCCAGGTCTCCGTGTACGACACCGTCGAATACACCCATACCATCATGGAGGCACCGACCGCGTCGTCGTGACGGCGCGCCCTCTGCGCACGGCTACACGCGCTTTCGCTTTGGCGGCTTGGTCCGTACTGCCTTGCGAACGTGGTCGAGCACCAGCTTGTGAAACTCGGCCGTCTTCGTCCTGAACGGAACCTCGAAACGCACGGTGGCGCTCTCGCTGAGCATCAGGTTGTACGGTGCGCCCGCAGTGTCACCGGTGATGCGAAAATCCGTGCGGTAGCAGACGACCGGCTTGCCCTTAGCATAAGCGTAGCCGCATTCCCAGGCGGTGCCGCTGTCCGGATCGGGACCGTCCATGCAGGCGACGATCACATCGGCCCATTCGAGAGCCGCCACGTCCATCTCGAAGATTGCCTTCGCGGTTTTTCGGCGCGGCTCATGCTCCTGGGGAAGCCAAACCTCAAAGCCCTCGCTTTTCAAAAATCGTGCGAGCTCCGCGTTGAAATTTTGTTCCGCAAGAGTGAACAGCGGACCGGCCAGATAGAGCTTAGTCACGATCGCCTCCGGCATCCGACCAGCAGCTACAAAAAACTCTGCGGATCGACGTCAATATCGAGCTTGATCGACCCTTTCGCCTTCGGCGCGGCGGCAAGCCATTGGCGCAGATAGGCCGAGAGATCGAAATTGCGCGGGGTCTTGACCAGCAGGCGCAGCCGGTGGCGGCCGCGCACCAAAGCGAGCGGCGCTTCAGCGGGGCCAAGGACGCGCACGTCGTCATGCGGCGGCGCCGCGCGCGCCAGCGCTCGCGCGTGCGCCTGGGTGTCGTGCTTGTCGGAGCCGGAGATAACGAGGCTTGCGAGGCGGCCGAACGGCGGATAATGGGCGCTTTCGCGCGCCTCGATCTCGGCGTCGTAGAACGCCTTGCGGTCCTGCGCGATGAGCGCGCGCATCACCGGATGCTCGGGCTGGTGGGTCTGCAGCAGGCCCATGCCGGCGCCGGCTTCGCGGCCGGCGCGACCGACGACCTGATGCAGAAGCTGAAACGTGCGCTCAGCCGCGCGCGGGTCGCCGTTGCTCAAGCCCAGATCCGCATCGACGACGCCGACCAGGTTGAGCATCGGAAAATGATGACCCTTGGCGACGAGCTGCGTGCCGATGACAATATCGAAGCGGCCGGCCGCGATGTCGGCGAATTCCTCGCGCATGCGCTCGACCGAGGCGACGAGATCGCTGGAGAGCACCAGCACGCGCGCTTGCGGAAACAGCTCCCGCACCTCCTCTTCGAGGCGCTCGACGCCCGGCCCGCAAGCGACGAAGGAATTTTGCGCCTCGCATTTCGGGCAGGCGGCGGGATGCGGCATGGCGAAGCCGCAATGG
>DATJYT010000008.1:0-11232 GCA_035499475.1 Xanthobacteraceae bacterium
GCCGGAGATATCGGTCTTGCCGTCGGACGCGTCCGTCTTCGTCTCCAACTCGTCGACCTCTTTCTGCAGGGCGGGCAGGCTGGCCACAAGGTCGCAGTTCGCTTTGTCCTTGGCTGCCTCTTTCTTGACCTCCTCCCACCGATCGGCGGCGTCCCGCTCGCTCCAAGGCTTGTGCTTTTCCGGATTGAAGATGCCCTGCCGAACGAGGCTCTCCAGCGACCGGTGATATTCTTCCAGATTGAGCACGCGGTTGCGCGGCTCGAAGTAGAAATTCGTGCCGTCGAACTCGTTGCAGTGGTGCAACCCATTCACGAATGTCTGCTTCAACATCGTGGCGTCAAAGATCTTCGCCCGAAGCTCGCCGAGCGTCGGCGTCTGCGCCTCGATGCCAGGAACTGGCAAGATTGCGAGCGCGACCGCGCCTGTCATCACGTCCCAAACGAATCGCTGCATCGGCAAAACCCTCAAGCTCGGCTCGACGACCTCGATCTGCGGACTTCAATGACATGTTACCGTGCTGGCGGCACCGCTGGAACGTTATGAAATTGTTCACCTCATTTCGCCGACAATAGGGGAAAGGGCCTGAAAACCGGGCATGTCCCGGGCCTTTGTCGCCGGGCTGCCTTGTTCTGGCCCAATCTCCTGCGCACTATAATCGTGCACTTCGGACGTTTTGGGGGAATCTGCCTTGCGCGCCAGCATCAAGCTTGCCGTCATTGCGTTTGCGCTCGTTGGGTCGGTGGGCGTCGCCGCCGCGCAATATGCGCCACCGCCGCCGCCCGGCTATCCGCCCATTCCGCCCGCGCCGGTTAACGATTATCCACCTCCTCCGACCCAGCCCTACACGAGCCAGCCGATGCCGCCACCTGTCGGCGGTCCGCAGGCGGCCGCTGCCGGGCCCTATGGCCAGGGTCCCGCCGTACAACGCGATGCGAGCGATGGCCCCTACGGCGGCCAGCGTTATCAACAGCAGGAGGATGCCGGAGGCGCCTTTCCGCCGCAGCCGATGCCCGTTCTTGGCGGCGGGCCGCTCCAGCGCCCGCCGGCCGACATCGCCGATGGCGCTGTCCAGGGTGATGTGACGGGCGCGGTACCGGCTCCGGCGGCCGTGGCGCCCGATCGGAGTTCAGTCATCGCGGCACTACCGCTGGAAGATCAACCCGAGCAGGGCCCGCCCCAACAGTTGCCGCCGCAGTTCCGGCGGCAGGTCGTCGACTACATGACCAAGGAACCGGCCGGCACCATCATCATCGATACGCCGAACACCTACCTCTACCTCGTCCTCGGGAACGGCAAAGCGATGCGCTACGGCATCGGCGTCGGCCGCGAAGGCTTTACTTGGTCAGGCACCGAGCGCGTCGCGCGCATGAGCGAGTGGCCGGATTGGCATCCGCCGAAGGAGATGATCGAACGGCAGCCCTATCTGCCGCGTTTCATGGCTGGCGGGGAGAGCAATCCGCTCGGCGCGCGAGCGCTTTATCTGGGCAACACGCTCTATCGCATCCACGGTACCAATCAGCCGTCGACCATCGGCACCTTCGTGTCCTCGGGTTGCATCCGGCTGACCAACGAGGATGTCTCGGATCTTTACAGCCGCGTGAGCGTCGGTACACGGGTCGTGGTATTGCCGGGAGCATTGCCGGCGGCTTCGGCTTCGGTCCAGGGCCCGGTCACGCGGTAGCGTCGCAGCTACACGAGAACATCGAGACAAATCATCCGGTCGGCGCGTCGCGCCGGCCGGATTTTTTCGTGACCCTGTGGCGACTCAGCTAATGTCCCGCCGCCAGCGACTGCGGAACCGGGATAGCCGTGGTTCTCAATCGGCATCGGCGACTCGTCGGGCATCGTAGCGATACCAAGCTCCTTGTAATGCGTGTTGGCGGCGCCGTGGCGCGCGGACGTTTTGCGAGGTGGAATGTTTCCCAACTTTCGTTTGTTGATCGCGGCTGCCTGTGCCTCGATCATAGTGTTGAGTTTCGGCTTCGGTCTGTTTGCCGTGCTGCGCGTGAGCCACGAGCCGCTCGGTCGTGTGTCGGAAGGAACCGCTGCGTTGCAGCTCGTCGCCGACAAGGCGGCGCCGGTCGTCGCGGCGCTCGCCGCCGGTGAGGCCTCTATCCGTATCGAGGCCGGCCCGCCGCAGGCGGCGGATGTCACCGCAAGCTTGCCGGCGGCCAGTCCGAAGCAACGTGACAACGTCGAGGTGACGGCTGCCGTCGCGGCGCCGGAACCGGACGTCGCTGCGGTCCCTGAGCAGGCCGTGCCAGTTACATCCATTCCGGAATCGCAGCCGGATGCCGCGGACTCGCAGCCCGTCTCACCGGTTGCGTCCACTTCGGAACCGGAGCGTGATGCGAAGCCGGAGGAGGCCACCGCCGGCAACGAATCGCCCGCTGTCGCGACGGTTGTTGCCGCTGCCGAGACATCGGCCGAGCAAGCGCCGCCATCTGATCCGCCGCGGCAGAGTGAGGACGAACAGCCGGCTTCGCCGCAGCCTGCTGTTGAAGCCATGCAAGAAAGCGTTCCTGACGTTCCGATCGCCGCGACCGAGGCGCCCTTGCTCGAGGAGGTGCCCTTGCCGCCAAAGAGGCCGACCCGCAAGGTCGCAAGCCATCGCGCTTCGCCCCGGGTGCGCCGTATCGCCAGGGCGCCCACAGCGCCGGCAACAAACTCTTCGATCCAGAATGCCAATGCCCCGAGCGCCGTCACCGTCCAGAGCTTGAACAACTGGCCCTTGAACGCCCAGACGGCTCAAGCAGCCCCGCAGCAGCCTGCACCCAAGCGTGTCAGGTTGGCCAAGCATCGTCCGGCCGCCAGTTCGGCTGTCGGTGGACCTCTGGTCAGGCTGCCCGGTCAGTGACTTGCGGCCGGGATTGACGCCGCCGCCACAGAGGGGCTGATAGGCTCTCGCACCCGGTCCAGTGCGCCAGAAGAATTGCTCCGCGTGGTCCCGCTTTCAGTCCTCGATCTTTCGCCGGTCACCACCGCTACGCCGGGTTCGGCGGCGCTGCGAAACTCGATCGATTTGGCGCGTCTCGCCGACAGGCTCGGCTACAAGCGCTACTGGGTCGCCGAGCATCACAATCTCGCAAACATCGCGAGCTCTTCGCCCGAAATCATGATCGGACAGATTGCGGCGGCGACGAAGCACCTGCGCGTCGGCTCGGGCGGCGTGATGCTGCCGAACCATGCGCCCCTCATGGTGGCCGAGCGTTTCAAGGTCCTGGAAGCGCTGTTCCCCGGCCGCATCGATCTCGGGCTTGGCCGGGCGCCCGGCACCGATCCGGTCACCTCTTACGCCCTGCGGGCGCGGCAGGACCCGCGTCAAGGCGACGACTTTCTGGAGCGCTTCCAGGAATTGCTGCTGCTCGAGCGCGGCGGCTTCCCGGAAAATCATCCGTTCCGCAATGTCCGCGCGGTGCCCGCGGATGTCGCATTGCCGCCGATCTGGCTTCTCGGTTCGAGCGGCTACAGCGCCGAACTCGCCGCGGCTGTCGGCATGGGCTTCTCATTCGCCCACCACTTCGCCGATTATGATGCGGCGAGCGCCATGCTGAGTTATCGGGAGCACTTCAAGCCATCGCCCACGATGGCCGAGCCCTACGCCATTCTTGGCACCGCGGTGATCGCTGCCGATACCGACGCCGAAGCCGAGCGGATCGCCGCGAGCGCCGATCTGCACTATGCGCGCCGCGCCAAGGGAGAATATTTGCCGCTTGCTTCGCCCGAGGAGGCCGCAGCCTATCCCTACACACCCATCGACCTTCAGCGCATCGCGCACCATCGCGCGCGGCTCGTTGTCGGAGGCATCGAATCGGTGAAGCGCCGACTTATGGGACTGGTGGAAACCACACGCGCCGATGAGCTCATGATCACGACCATGGTCTACGATCATTCCGCACGCCGACGGTCTTACGAGCTGCTGGCGGAAGCGTTCGGCCTGACCCCGCGCCCATAATCCCGAGGCGACGCAGGGGCGCTCCGACGCGGTACGACGGTAAGGCCGCGGAACGATGCATTACGTTAATATTGGTGGATGATAATTCACCTCGGCCGCCGTTTGGGCCGTGGTATTTAATGTCCGCTATCTCGGCTGTGGTATGGGGCATTTCTTCTTCCACAAGCTGCGTCTGCCTTTCTGCGAGTTTCCTCTTGGTCCGGTCATGAAATTGTCCACGAACGACGCTCGGCTCGTCCTTTCCGCCACCTTCCAGCAGCGAAAGCGCACGCTGGTCGGCAGTGCCTGCATACTCGGCATTGCGGCGGCGGTTGCGGTTGGCCCAACGGCCGCCGCGGCCAAGGCCAAGGCAGAGCCGCGATCGAAGCACGACCAGGCTGAGCGGTTCAGCAAGGAACCATTCGGCGACGTGCCGAAGGGACCGATCCAGATCTTCATCTCGATCGATCAGCAGAAGCTCTTTCTTTACAGCGACGGCGTTGCGATAGCGGAAGCCGAGGTTGCGACCGGCGTGCCCGGCCACGACACGCCGATGGGCGTGTTCAGCGTCATCGCCAAGGATCGCTTTCACCACTCCAACATCTACAGCAACGCGCCGATGCCCTTCATGCAGCGGATCACCTGGTCGGGCGTGGCGTTGCACGAGGGCGTCGGCGTCGGCCATCGCGCCTCGCACGGCTGCATCCGCATGCCGCACGAATTCGCGCTGCGCTTATGGACCTTCACCAAGCTCGGCGCGCGCGTGATTATCGCACGCAACGAACTGCGGCCGGCCGCATTCGCCGATGCGCATCTGTTCGTGCACAAGACCACGCAACCAGCTCCCTCGGCCGCCGTCGCCGCTCCGGTGAAGACTGCGCAGACCGCGGATGCCAACACATCGACCGATGCCCGTGTCTCGCCGGCGACGACCGTGCTGGTGAACGACAAGCCGGTGTTGGTCCCGACCGCGAGGGTGATGGCGGCGGAGGCCGCTGCGGCGCCCGTTTCCGGTGCCACATTTGATCCTCCGGCACCGCATCCAAGCGACGACGCGTCGCGAGCGGCGGCCGGAAAAAATGACGGCGTCCAACTCCGCGGCAGCGACCCGGGTTCAACACCGGCGGTTGTCGCGCCGCTGCCGCAGCCGAAGCCGGCGGTGCTTGCCGAAGCGTCGCGCGCCCCGATCGCAATCTTCATCAGCCGCAAGACCGGTCGGATTTATGTGCGTCAGCATTTCGAGCCGCTGTTCGACGCTCCGATCACCATCGATCATCCCGAAAAGCCGTTTGGAACCCACGTCTTTACGGCGATGGAGTATCTGAACAGCGAGGGCTCGGCGTTCCGCTGGAACGTGGTGTCGTTGCCCGTCGATCAGCCGAAGCCGGTTCGCAATGCCGACAGCGAGCGCGGCTCGGAACGGCATGCCAAAGGACACCGGCGGGAGGCACTTGCCGAGAAACCAGCGATCGAGCCGCCGCCCACTCCCGAGGACGCGCTGGCGCGCATCGGAATTCCGCAAGATGTAATGGACCAGATCTCGCTGCTGATCGTGCCGGGCTCGTCCCTCGTCGTTTCGGATCAGGGCCTGGGCGAAGAGACCGGCGAGGGCACGGATTTCATCGTCGTCACCCGCTGACGCGGCCGGCCGGCTCGGCCATTCAACCGACACCATCGCCAGTGTATGCTCCGGCCGCGACCGCAGGGCGGCGCTGACCGCTCGCGCTCGGCAGGTCGGTTATCAGTCACAGGAGGATTGTCTTGGGTAAGCACTTCACACTTGTCTCTTCCGACAGTTTCAAGCTTGGCGCCTATCGGGCCGATCCGGCAGGAACACCGAAAGGCGGCATCGTCGTCATTCAGGAGATTTTCGGGGTCAATCATCACATCCGCGCCGTCTGCGACCGGCTTGCCGGTGAGGGCTATGCGGCGCTCGCGCCGGCGGTGTTTGACCGTCAGCAGCCGAATTTCGAGTGCGGCTACACGCCCGACGAGATCGCCAATGCGCGCAAATTCGTCGCCAACCCGGACTGGGCCGCGATGCTGCGTGACGTGCAGGCGTCCATCGACGAGCTCAAGAAGGGCGGACCGGTCGCCATCATGGGCTTCTGCATGGGCGGCACGATCTCGTTTCTTGCCGCGTGTAAGCTCAACGGGCTGTCCGCGGCGGTGTGCTATTACGGCGGGCAGATCGCCAAAAATGCCGATCAAAAGCCGAAAGTGCCGACCCAGATGCATTTCGGCGAGAAGGACGCCTCGATTCCCATGAGCGACGTCGAGGATATCAAAAAGAAGCGCGGCGCCGATTGCGAAATCTACGTCTATCCCGATGCCCAGCACGGCTTCCATTGCGACGAGAGGGGCAGCTTTCAGGAAGCCGCCGCCAAACTCGCCTGGCAGCGCTCGATGGCGTTCCTGCAGAAGAACGTGAAATAGCAAACACGAATCATCTGACGGTTTGAAGCGCGGCTTCGACGTGATGTCGGAGCCGCGCTTTTGCTTTTTGCTTTGGTGTCCTGCGCGAGCGGCCGTTCCGCGCTATGGCGCCGAGGTCGACGCTCTGTCATATTCCGGCCGCTGGACTTGGCTTGATAGGGGCGATGTCATGTCTGAGAACGTCCATCCGGTCGACGAATTTCTGCCGATTCCAAAGCTCTTCACCTTGGGTCTACAACATGTGCTGGTGATGTATGCCGGCGCGGTCGCGGTGCCATTGATCCTCGGCAGGGCTCTCAAAATGTCGCCGCAGGATGTGGCGTTTTTGATCAGCGCCGATCTGTTCGCTTGCGGACTGGCGACATTGGTGCAGAGCGTCGGATTTCCCGGCGTTGGCATCCGTCTGCCGGTGATGATGGGCGTGACTTTTGCGTCGGTCGGTCCGATGCTCGCCATGGCGGCAGCGCCGGATATCGGCATTCTCGGCATCTACGGCGCGGTGATCTCCGCCGGCATATTCGCCGTCGTGGCGGCGCCCTTCATGGGCCGATTGCTGCCGCTGTTTCCGCCGGTGGTCACCGGCACGATCATCGTCGTTATCGGAATTTCTCTGATGCGCATCGGCATCAACTGGGCGGGCGGCGGCCTGCCGACGTTGACCAAGGTGGTCGACGGCGTCCCCGGCGCGTTCCCTAATCCCGGCTACGGCCAGCTTGCAGGCCTGGGCATTGCGCTGTTCGTGCTGTTGATGATCCTCGGACTGATCCGCTGGGGCAGCGGCTTCGTTGCCAACGTCGCGGTGCTGCTCGGCATCATCGCTGGAGCCGTACTTTCGTCGATTCTTGGTGTGATGAAATTCGATCACGTGGCGACGGCGGCGTGGCTCGATTTCGTCACGCCGCTGCGGTTTGGCATCCCGACGTTTCACGTGGTTCCGATCATCACCATGTGCATCGTGATGATCGTAGTGATGATCGAATCGACCGGAATGTTTCTTGCGCTCGGCGAGATGACCGGCCGCACGATCGACCAACCTGCGATCGCCCGCGGTCTGCGCGCGGACGGCGTCGGCACCATTCTGGGCGGCATCTTCAATACGTTCCCGTACACTTCGTTCTCTCAGAACGTCGGTCTCGTCGGCGTCACCGGTATTCGGTCGCGATGGGTGACCGCCGCCGGCGGCGTTATCATGCTGGCGCTCGGGTTGCTGCCGAAAATGTCGGCGCTGGTCGAGGCGCTGCCGC
The DNA here is from genome assembly GCA_035499475.1 of Xanthobacteraceae bacterium. Lineage (GTDB taxonomy): Bacteria > Pseudomonadota > Alphaproteobacteria > Rhizobiales > Xanthobacteraceae > BOG-931. Next base: position 7,615 of record DATJYT010000008.1, read on the forward strand.
AGGTGGTGCTGGGCGGCGCCGGTATTGTCATGTTCGGCATGGTCGCCGCCACCGGCGCGCGCATTCTCACCGGCGTCGATTTCAAGACCAACCGCTTCAATCTCTTTGTCGTCGCAATCTCGGTGGGCTTCGGCATGATCCCGCTGGTGGCGCCGAATTTCTTCCGTTACACGCCCGACGCGCTGCATCCGCTGTTGGAGTCGGGTATCCTGCTCGCGGCCATCGTCTCGGTAGTGCTGAACCTGTTCTTCAATGGCCTAAAGAGTGTCGAGGCCGCACAGCACGAGGCGTCGATGACCGCAACTGCAGCCGAGCACGCGTAGTCGAGCGTTTAGAACCAGCGCTCTTGGGCGATCACGGTATCGCCGGGACGGATCGGACAGGTCATCGGCGCCGCAAAGCGCATGACGCGGCCGCCGACGTTGCGGCTAATCACAACATGATCGCGCACGCCGCGCGGTCCGAAACCGCCGGCGATAGCGACGGCCGTCTCCGCCGTCATGTTGGCAACGTAGGGATATTGGCCGGGCTGCGTGACTTCACCGAGGATGAAGAACGGCCGGTAGGCTTCGATTTCGACCGCGACGTGAGGTTCGCGGATGAAGCCTTGACGGAGCTGAGCGGCGATGCGCGCCGACAATTGCTCGGTGGTCGCGCCGCGCGCCAGCACGGTGCCGATCAGGGGCATTGCGATGTAGCCGCTGGCATCGACCACATAGGCATTGGTGAGGCCATCCTGGCCGAAGACTACGACGCGCAGCCGGTCGCCGGAATCAAGCGTGTAGGGGCCGTCTTGCGCTGTCGGCGCGTAAGCCGCGGCCATGACGCCAACTGGCGGCGCTTGAACAGCGTAGCGTACGGGCGGCGTTGGAACAGCGTAGCGCACGGGCGGCGGCGGAGGCGCGTAATTTGCCGGCGGAGCGGCCGCATAGGCGGGCCCCGGAGCCATCGCATATCTGGGGGCCGCCACCGAGCCCGTCGTCATCGGATAACCGGCAGGCGCGACGGGCGCTATGGCGGGACCGCCTTGGCCATAAAGCACGCCGTCAATGCCGGGCGCGCTGCCGTAGGGCATGACTGCGACGGGCCGCTGGCATCCCGCCACCGCCATCGATACGGCAAAGGCCACAATGAATGCGCGGGTGACCCGCATACGCGTAATCCGGCCCCGTTCGAGCAGATGGCCGATTAGCACTTGTTAAGGTTAATAAACCCTAACTATCCGGCAGATCAGCGGAAATTGCCGCAGGTATGGGGCGTGCGGCGGCCGCCGCGTTCAGCGCACGCCTCTATCGGCGCGTCGCGTCAGCCGATCGGCGATGGCCAGCATCAGCATCACGGCGGCGAACACGACCGGAAAGGCCAGCACCCACATGAGTCGCGATGTGTCGGAGATTTTTTCGATATCGAAGTACCAGGCAAGCGCATCGACGGCGCTAATGCCGACGATCGAGCCGAGCAATCTCTGCTTCAGCTCGCCGAAGTTCACCTGGGTGAGCCCTTCGGGCCAGTCCGGATGCTCGGCAGCATTGATGCGGCGAATGAAGTTTTCGTAGCTCGAGAAGATGACGATGAGGACGAGATTGGCGGTCAGCGCGATATCGACCAAGTTCAGCACATTGGTGATGACGGCGTGCCAGTTCGAGCGCGGAAGCTCGATCACCAGCGCATAGAAGTCGCCGACGAAGCGGTACATCAGCACGAACTGGCAGCAGAGCAAGCCGAGCAGAAACGGCGCGACCAGCCAGCGGCTGAAAAATATCGACCCTTGGATGTAGCGCCCATCCGGCCACGCCATGAGACCTCCGCGGGGCTGCCCGATCTGGAACACGCAAATACGGGATGTGCGGCGCCAAAGTGCGTCGCACGTCCCATTCGATTTGTGCCGTCAACGCGTGAATCGGTCAATGCGCGGCTGCGGCGACGCCCGTGCCGATCGGGCAACTCACGCCGGTGCCGCCGAGGCCGCAATAGCCGTGCGGATTCTTCGCCAGATATTGCTGGTGATAATCCTCGGCGAAATAGAACGGCGGGGCGTCGAGGATTTCGGTGGTGATCGGCCCCATGCGCTGCGCCGCGAGTGCCTTGTTGTAGGCCGCCTTCGACGCTTCCGCGGCGGCGCGCTGTTCCGGCGAGAACACGTAGATGCCCGAGCGGTATTGCGTGCCGACATCGTTGCCCTGCCGCATGCCCTGGGTCGGGTCATGGCTCTCCCAGAATGACTTGAGCAGACGTTCGTAGGAAATTTTCTTGGGATCGTAGACGACCAGGACCACTTCGTTGTGCCCGGTGCGGCCGGAGCAAACCTCCTCATAAGTCGGGTTCGGCGTCTGACCGCCGGCATAGCCGACGGCCGTGACGTAAACACCGTCGCCGAGCTCCCAGAATTTGCGCTCGGCGCCCCAGAAACAACCGAGTCCGAACATCGCAGTCGCCAGTCCCTCGGGATAGGGGCCCTTGAGCGCATGACCGTTGACGAAATGCTGCCGGGCAGTGGGGATTGCCATTTGGCGCCCTGCCAAGGCTTCCCCGGGAGCCGGCATTTCGAGCTTCTTCTTGAATGAAAACATGTCGGCGTCTCCTGATTGGGTCGCGGAAATATAGTCGTTATGCGGGGCGGCCGCACCGGTTGCAGCAATCACGTTTACGAGCAGACCATCGGCCTGCCGGTGGAGAACGGCCAAAGTGGAAGCGCTCTGAGAGCGACTTCCACCCACCGCCTTTGCCCCTTATTCTGCCCGCCCTGCGTCGCGGCGGCGCGCTCGAGAGGAGGCTTTTCAGATGTCCCGAATGGTCGCGCTCACTTGCGCGTTCGCACTATCGATCGGATTGGCCGTTGGGTCTGCGCGGGCCCAGCAGCCCGCGGCGACGCCCATGCCGCCCTATGGTCCACCCATCACGCTTGATCAGGCCAAGCGCGCGATGGCGGCGGCGGAATTGGAAGCTGCCAAGAATTCCTGGCAAGTCGCCATCACCATCCTGGACAGCGGCGGCAACCTGGTGATGTTCCATAAGCTCGATAATGCCCAACTTTCCGCTATCACGGTCTCCGAAGGCAAGGCGCGTACGTCGCTCGAATTCAAGCGGCCGAGCAAGGCGCTCGACGATGCCATCGCGGCCGGCGGAGCCGGCAATCGGCTATTGGCGCTCAAAGACATCACGCCGCTCGAGGGCGGGCAGCCGATCGTGGTCGACGGCAAGATCATCGGCGCCATCGGCGTTTCGGGCGCGCTCTCCTCGCAGGATGCGCAAACGGCCAAGGTGGGCGCCGACGCTTTGACGAAATGAAGTCGTTTCCGATGAGCAGTCACCGTCAACGCGAGGTGCTGCGGATCAGGGATTATTGAGTTTCCGCAGCCGTTCGATGATTTGCTGTGGCGTCCGGTAGGCGCTCTCGATGACCCGCAGCAGGTCCTCGCCGCTGCGCGGCTCGTTGACGGAAAGGCCGATCTTCTCGGCTTCGGCGAGGAATTCCGGATCGGCGAAGGTTTCGCTCAGCGCCCTGCGCATCGCCGCAACGCGATCGGCCTCGACACCCGGCGGCATCAGCAGCGGGCGGCCGATCGACAGCGGCGCGAACGCGGCTTGCAGCAAAAGCTTATCGTCGGCGTTGCTGAC
>DATJYT010000009.1:0-6860 GCA_035499475.1 Xanthobacteraceae bacterium
ACCAAGAGCCCGGCTGGCGCGCAGCAGTGGAAAGCGAAGAATGCCGAACCCACGATCCCTGACGCCTTCGACAAGTCGAAGAAGCATGTGCCGACCATGCTGACTACCGACCTCTCGCTGCGGATGGATCCGGCCTACGAGAAAATTTCGCGGCGCTTCTACGAGCATCCGGACCAATTCGCGGACGCGTTTGCCCGCGCATGGTTCAAGCTCACGCACCGCGACATGGGTCCGATCGCGCGCTATCTCGGCCCTCTGGTGCCGAAAGAGACGCTGATCTGGCAGGATCCGATCCCGGCGGTGAATCATCCGCTGATCGGGGAACAGGACGTCGCGGCTCTAAAGGCGAAGATCCTGGCGTCCGGCGTGTCGGTATCGCAACTGGTCTCGACCGCTTGGGCGTCCGCGTCAACGTTCCGCGGCTCCGACAAGCGTGGCGGAGCGAACGGCGCGCGTATTCGTCTTAGCCCCCAGAAGGACTGGGACGTCAATCAGCCGAAGCAGCTCGCGACGGTGCTTACCAAGCTGGAAGCGATCCAGAAGGAGTTCAATGCCTCGGCCGCCGGCGGCAAGAAGGTTTCGCTCGCCGACCTGATCGTTCTCGGCGGCAACGCCGCGATCGAGAAGGCCGCGAAAGCGGCCGGGCACGACGTCAAGGTTCCCTTCACGCCCGGGCGCATGGATGCGTCGCAGGAGCAGACCGATGCGGCCTCTTTCGCTCCGCTCGAACCGGTCGCCGACGGTTTCCGCAACTATTTCCACGGCCAGCAGATCATGCTGCCTGAGGAGGCATTGGTGGACCGGGCGCAACTGCTGACGCTGACCGCGCCCGAGATGACGGTTCTCGTCGGCGGCCTGCGCGTCCTCGGCGCCAACGCCGGCGGATCCAAACACGGCGTCTTCACCAAGAAGCCCGAGACGCTGACGAACGACTTCTTCGTCAACCTGCTCGACATGGGCACGCAGTGGCAGCCAGCGTCCGGCGCCGACGGCGTTTACGAAGGACACGACCGCAAGACCAACGAGGTCAAGTGGACCGGCACCCGCGTCGACCTGATCTTCGGCTCGCACTCGCAACTGCGTGCGATTGCGGAAGTCTATGCGTGTGTGGACGCGAAGGAAAAGTTTGTGAAAGACTTCGTGGCGGCGTGGACCAAGGTGATGGACGCTGACCGCTTCGACCTCGCCTGATCTTGCGGAGAGATTTCGTTCCGGGGTGCGGCCGCGACCGAACTTCTGGCGACGGACAAAAAACAGGGCGGCGTTTCAAGTGATTTGAAATGCCGCCCCTAACCGATTCTAAGATGGGCGGTCGATATCACCGCACCGATAGCCACGTCGATGTCGATCATTTCGGCAGATAGGCTTCCGTGTAGAGCTTCGACATGTCGGGCTCGCCGTCGAGAAGCTTCATCTCGATAAAGGACCGCTTCAAAGCCGCCAACGCGTCCGATTGGAACCGGCAATCCTTGGTATGCATGCCGATGGTGAGGTCATATTCCCGCGCCATCACGTTCTCGCTGAATTGGTTGATGCTGCTGGTGATCTTCACCGTCTCGGACTTGTTGGCCCGCATAAAATTGACGGTCTCGATCCAGCCGGCGACGAAGGCGCGGATTGCATCGGGGTTGCTCTCGATCAGCCGGTTCGAGGCGAAGAGCGCGCCTGAGGCAACATTGCCCTCGTAGCTCGACACTGGGGCAATCAGACGGCCTTCCTTGGCCTCCTCGAAGGCGAGGAATAGTGCTGTGGTGCTGATCGCAGCATCGACCAGATGGGTGTGCAGCGCCGCTCTGATCGGCGCCGGGCCGCCGCCGATTGCCACCGTCTTCACGCCGTCCGGTCCCCAACCGAACTTGCGGGCGAGCTGCTGACCCGACCAGTCGCTGAACGAGCCCGGGCTGGAGACGCCGATGACCTTGCCTTTCAAATCCTCGAGCTTGGTGACCGGCGAATCCCAAGGTACGCCGACGCCAAGGAACGGCGCCGGCCCGGTGCTTTGGCAAACGGCGAGCATGGGCGCGCCCTTGGCAACGAAGGCCATTTCGGTGCCGGCGCCGTCGCCGATATCGATGCTGCCCGCAGTGAGGCCCTGCACCATCTTACTGCCGCCACCGAAGTCTATGATCTTGAGATCGAGGCCGCGCTTTTTGAAAATGCCGAGCTTGTCGCCGACATTGACGGGAATGAGCGCATCCGACGTCGCGTTTGCCTTGCCCACGGTCAGCGTCGTTTGGGCGGCAGCCGGAGCAGGCGCCGCGGCAGCGAGGAACACCGCCACGGCGCCTATGCCGGCCAGCGAGCTGCGGTGAAGCGATAGGATCATGAAGCTGCCTCCCCCTATCCCCCCGCGCTTGATGCCGCGCGCGGAGCAGGAATTTGTTATTATACGATGACGGCAAACTTGGAAGCGCTCGCCGTCAAGGGAATGTAACTGCCGCCTGCGGCAATTTGCGCAGTAGGCATCCGCATCCTTGACAATCGCCGGCCCTAATTGGCCCCGCAAAGCGCCAGCAAATCATCGCCGGAAGTTCCGCGGAAGCTATTGGGAGGACATCATGATGGGCCGCACGTTCGCATTCGCTGCCGTCATTGCCGCAACGGCGCACTGCGCGGCGAGCGCACAAGCGCAGCGGCCACCGGCGTTGCCGGACGCGCGCATTGTCGTCGCCGGCGAGGGCAGCGTCAGAGTGGCGCCCGATTATGCGCAGATCAGGAGCGGTGTGGGGTCCCACGCCAAGACCGCGAAGGAGGCGACCGACATCAACTCGAAGGCGATGGCGGCGATCGCAGCGGCGCTTGTGAACGCCGGGATCGCGCAAAAGGATATTCAAACCTCCCGGTTCTCGCTGCAGCCGGTCTATGCGCAGGCCCAGGGCAACAGCGAGGCGAAGCTGACTGGCTTCAGCGTCTCCAACCAGGTCACCGTGACGATCCGGCAGATCGAAAAGGTCAGCGATATTCTCGACCTTCTGATCGCCAGCGGCGCCACCAACGTGGGCGGCGTCGAGTTTCTTCACGACGATCCGTCGAAGGCGCTCGACCAGGCGCGCGAGGCCGCGTTCGCCGACGCGCGTCGCAAGGCGGAGCTTTACGCCCACACGTCTGGCCTCACTCTCGGGCGGGTCGCATGGATCACGGAAGATGCTGGCTACGCCGGGCCCGTGCCGCTCGCGCGCGCTTCGCTCGCCATGGTGCCGGTGCCGATCTCCGCCGGCGAGGATACGCTCCAGGCGCGGGTTACGGTCGGTTTCGATGTCGCGCCGTAGCTCGCCGTAGCCCGGATAAGCGAAGCGCAATCCGCGAACGACGGTGACGCTTCAATGCCGTTCCCGGATTTCGCGGAGCCTATCATCGGGTTGGCCGCTTCGGGCCGGATCCGTTGGCTCCATTCGGTCTACAATCATCGCATTGAACGGTCGGGAGAAATCGATGACGATAGCTCGAAGCGCAATTTTACTGGTAACGGGTTTGATGTTCATGCTTGTAACGGCGCGCGCCGATGAGCCGGTTCTGCGGATCGCCAAGCAGGGCAGCATGGAGGCCGGCGGCAAGGTCATCAATTGCGCGACCAATGACGGCGGCGATCCGAATTCCACGCGCTGGCCGGCGGGCCGTGTCGTTGTCGACAATGTCTATGCGACTTATCAGTATCCTGCGGACCAGCGCTATCCGTTCCCGATCCTCTTCAACTCCGGCGGAGGCCACACCGCGCGCGTCTACGACACCACGCCCGACGGCCGCGAAGGCTGGCTGACGCTGTTCCTGCGCGAAGGATTTGCGGTCTATGGCGTCGATCGGCCGAATACCGGGCGCTCCGGTACCGATATCTGCAAGATCAATGCGGTCAAGCTCGGCAAGGCGCCGCCGAGCGAGCTGCCGGCGATCAATCGTTATGCGGCGGAGTCGTCCTGGGTGACGTTCCGCTGGGGGCCGAAATACGGCGAACCATATCCGAATACACAATTTCCCATCGCCTTCGCCGACAATTATTATCCGCAGACCATCAGTACCTATCGCGATCCCGATGAGACGCCGAAATCGGTGGCGGCATTCGCGGCGCTGATCGACAAGATCGGCGAGCCGGTGATCTTCCAGAGCTGGTCGTCGTCGGGGTTGCTCGGCTATCTCACTGCTGCCGAGCGACCGGACCGCGTCAGGGCGATCCTTGCGGTCGAGACCTCACCGACCGCGTTCGACCTGATCCCGGCGGCGGCGCGGCAGAAGATCGCGAACACGCCGATCTACATCGTGATCGGCGATCATGCGCCCGATCGCGTCGAGGCCTCGCGAAAGTTTCAGAAGGAGATGGCGGCAATCGGCGGCCACGTCACCGTGGACGTGCTGCCGGAGGCCGGGATCTACGGCAACGGCCACACCATGATGCTGGAAAAGAACAACAAGCAGATCATGTACCGCATGATCGCCTGGCTCGAAGGCAATTTGTTCAAGCCCAAATAGCGTTGCGAAGCGATGAAGCCCTGTGCTGGGCGTGGCGCAGCCGCTTGATGCAGATCAACGCAAGAGAGATGGAGCGCAATATTCTTTTGCAGAGGCACTTCGCGTCATGCAATCCGTGAGCCGATATCCGCGAGAGCGGCCGTGATGGTGGCGCGAAACTGCTGCCGACAGCCTGCGATCGCGTGGCCGGAATGAGGGGGTTAAGCCGCGCCCGCAGGGCCGTGATCGGGGCATTGCCCCGGCGCGGCGCATCGGTCTCGACGCCACACGCGCCTCGCGGCGGCTTCGCGACGTTGACCCTCGGTGCTCTGGGGATCGTCTACGGCGATATCGGCACGTCGCCGCTCTACGCGATGGACCAGCTGTTTTTTGGTCAAGGCAGCGGAGCCCAGACACCCGCCGATGTGCTGGGCGGGGTGTCGCTCGTGATCTGGACGATCACGCTTATCGTGGCGATCAAATACGCCATATTTGTCCTGCGTGCGCAGAACGACGGCGAGGGTGGTGTTTTCGCGCTCTACGGCCTGCTGCATGGGCGCGGCAAGCGCGGCATCGCGATGCTGCTATGGTCGCTGATGCTGGGGGCCGGATTGCTGTTTGGTGACGGTATCATCACGCCGGCCATCAGTGTGCTTTCGGCTGTCGAGGGCCTGCAGGTCGCGACGCCGGCGCTCGGTCACACGGTCATACCGCTGACCGTCGCGCTATTGGCCGGGCTCTTCGCCATCCAGTTCAAGGGTACTTCGGGGATCGGTATCATTTTCGGCCCGGTTCTCATGGTCTGGTTTGTCGTGATCGCCGTTCTGGGCGCCTTGCAGATCGGGCAGCACCCCGAAGTTCTGGCGGCATTCAATCCGGCTCTCGGGCTGATCTACCTGCGCCACGCTGGCTTGTTCGATGCGCTGTTAATCCTGAGTGCGCTGATGCTTGTCGTCACCGGTGGCGAAGCGATGTATGCCGATGTCGGGCATTTCGGCGCCAAGCCGATACGGGTGAGCTGGTTTGCTGTCGTCTATCCCGCGCTGCTTCTTAATTATCTCGGCCAGGGCGCTTACCTGCTGAGCGGTGCACCGGTTGCGGGCGGCAAGTTGTTCTACAGCATGGTGCCGGCGGCGCTGATTTATCCGATGGTTTTGCTCGCTACCGCCGCGACCGTCATTGCATCGCAAGCTCTGATTTCGGGAGCTTTTTCGCTGTGCGCGCAGGCGATCCGGCTGGGGCTGTTTCCGCGGCTTCAGCTCCGGCATACTCATCAGTCGCATGCCGGCCAGATCTACGTTCCTTTCATCAATCGCTCGCTTTTCGCCGGCTGCATCCTGCTCGTCCTGACGTTCGGCTCGAGTGCTGCGCTGGCGGCGGCCTATGGGCTCGCGGTCTCCGGCGTCATGGTCATCACCTCCCTCGCGATGTTCCCGATTGCTCGGCTATACTGGAATTGGGGCGCGGCCAGAACCGCTCTGGTGTGGGGTACGCTGACCGGCGTCAATTTCTGCTTTCTGGTGGCGAGTTCGCTCAAATTCGTGGAAGGCGGATTCGTCCCGATTGCCATCGGCGCTGCCGTTTTTCTCGTGATGACGACATGGCGATGGGGCCGCAAGGCGACGTTCGCGGCCTATTCGGCGAAACCCACCATGACGCTCGGCGACTTGGTCGAACTGCATCGCCACTGCAAGTTCTTCATGGAGCGCAACGCCATCGTGATGTCGCCAAAGCCGTTGCGTCATCCGGGCGATCGCACGCCGGCGCTCATGCAGATGCTATGGGAGCGGCACGGCATCCTGCCGCGGAACCTCATCTTCGTCGAAATCGCGCACCGTAAAGTCCCCTACATTCACGATGGTCGTTATCGCGTGACGGTCTTCGATCGGGACAAAAACAGAGGCAGCATCATCGGCGTCGAGGTGAGCTTCGGCTTCATGGAAGAGCCAAACGTCGAACGGCTGCTGGAAGAGATGGCGCGGCACAAGGCGATCGACCTGCCGCCCGACCGGCGGCAATGGGTCGTCCATGTCTCCCAGGAAAATCTCGTGGCGGGTCGGCGCACGGATTTGCTGAAGCGGTTGCGCCTGCGGCTGTTCCTGTTCCTGCGCATGATTTCGCAGCCTGCTTACTACTATTACGGCCTGGGTGATGAAATGCATCTCTCGGTCGAGATCATTCCGGTGCGGGTGTCCTAGACCCTTGATCCGATCGGATTGACCGATCTGTTTGTGCCGCCCGGGATTGCGCTTCGTTCCATCCGCGCTAGGTTTCCTGTCCATGGAGAAATGTCAGTGATCTCGCCGCGGCGCATTCCCATCTTTGACGGCCACAATGACGCGTTGTTGCGGCTCTATCGGCGCGACGGGGCGGATGCCGTGAAGGCGTTCCTCGAAGGCGAGGACAAGGGCCAATTGGAC
>DATJYT010000010.1:0-13184 GCA_035499475.1 Xanthobacteraceae bacterium
CGACCGCGACGGCGGCGCGCGCCAGCAACGGCACGAATTCGCGCTCACCGCTTGAAGAGGTCCCCCGGCCGCCAGGCTGCTGAACCGAATGGGTGGCATCGAAAATCACTGGTACGCCGATTTTGGCGAGCTGCGGCAGTGCGCGCATGTCGGAGACCAGCGTGTTGTAGCCGAACGACACGCCGCGCTCGGTGAGGAGCACGTTACTGTTGCCGGCACCGGTGATTTTCGCCACCACGTTGGTCATATCCCAGGGCGCGAGGAACTGGCCCTTCTTGATGTTGACCACGCGGCCGGTTTTGGCCGCGGCGACGAGCAGGTCGGTCTGACGGCACAGAAATGCCGGAATTTGCAAAATGTCGACGACTTCCGCGACGGCGGCGCACTGCTCCGGCTCATGCACGTCGGTGAGCACCGGAACGCCGAGCTTGTCACGCAGATCAGCGAAGATCGTCAGTGCCTTGCCGAGGCCGAGCCCGCGCGCGCTCCGTGCGCTAGTGCGGTTCGCCTTGTCGAACGAGGTCTTGTAGACGAAGCCGATGCCGAGTTTTGCGGCGATGTCCTTGAGCGCTGCCGCCATGTCAAAGGCATGTGCACGGCTCTCGAGCGCGCAGGGACCGGCAATCAGCGCGAGCGGCAATTTGTTGCCAAAGCGCATCTTGCCCACGGCGACAACGGATTTGGGTTTTGGCGCGGCCATCAGCGTCCTCGCGGGCGACCATGACGGCGGCGGCCAACCGGGTCAACCGGCGCTATTTCATGGCTGAAAACGCCGTCGGCCGCAGGAACGCGCTGTTGATGTTGGCGATGATGGGCCCGTCCTTCTCGCTGTCGTCGCGCGCCTTGTGCCAGGCAGGATCAGCCTGAAAGGTGTTCCACTTCTTCTCACGGTCGGCGAGCGACTCCCAGGCCAGCATATAGTGCAAGTCCTGGCTGCCGTCGCCGACCAGAACGGTCCAGAAGCCGACCGGCTTGATGCCGTGCTTGTCCCAGATTTTCAGCGTCTGCTCCTCGAACCGCTTGAGCAGCGCTGGCAGCCGGCCGGGGATGCAGGTGTAGATGCGTTGCTCATAGATCATGAACGGCCTCCCGGCGTGTTGGTGAAGGAATGCGAGGTTACCGCACGTATTGCCAAAGGCAATCACCGTTCAAGCGGTGGTAGAGAACTGCTGCGCCGTGTTGGAATTACACCAGCCGGCTCTGCTCCACCGCCGCCTCGATGAACGAGGAGAACAGCGGGTGCGGCGCGAACGGCCGCGACTTCAGTTCGGGGTGGAATTGCACACCGATGAACCAGGGGTGGTCATCGTATTCGATGATCTCCGGCAACAGGCCGTCGGGCGACATGCCGGAAAATCGCATGCCGTGCTGGGCGAGGCGGTCCTTGTAGGCGGTGTTGACCTCGTAACGATGACGATGGCGCTCGGAAATTTCGGTCGCATGATAGATTTCACCGACGCGGCTGCCGCGCGCCAGCATCGCCGGATAAGCGCCAAGCCGCATGGTGCCGCCGAGGTCGCCGCTGACGCCGCGTTTCTGCAGCTCGTTGCCCTTCATCCACTCCGTCATCAGGCCGACCACCGGCTCGCTGGTCGGGACGAATTCGGTCGAATTCGCCGCCTCGATGCCGCACAAATTGCGCGCCGCCTCGATCACCGCCATCTGCATGCCGAAGCAGATGCCGAAATACGGCACCTTGCGCTCGCGGGCGAATTGCGCGGCAAGGATTTTGCCCTCGGCGCCGCGCTGACCGAAGCCGCCCGGCACCAGAATGCCATCCACGTGCTCGAGAAATGGCGCCGGATCCTCGTTCTCGAACACTTCGCTCTCGATCCAGTCGAGATTGACCTTGACCTTGTTGGCGACGCCGCCATGGGAGAGCGCTTCGATCAGCGATTTGTAGGCATCCTTCATGCCGGTGTACTTGCCGACGATGGCAATGGTCACGTCACCTTCGGGATTGCGTATGCGCTCGTTGATGAGATGCCAGGTGGCGAGGTCGGGTTTCGGCGGCGCCTCGATGCCGAACGCTGCCAAAACCTCGTCGTCTAGCCCGCCGGCGTGATAGGCCTCGGGCACGGCATAAATATTGTCGACGTCGCGCGCTTCGATCACGGCGCTTTCGCGCACATTGCAGAACAGCGCAAGTTTCTTGCGCTCGCTCTCGGGAATCGGCCGATCGCTGCGGCAAAGCAGGATATCGGGCTGGATGCCGATAGCGCGCAGTTCGCGCACCGAGTGTTGGGTCGGCTTGGTCTTGAGCTCGCCTGCGCTCGGGATATAGGGCATCAACGTCAGATGGATATAGACCGCGTGGTTGCGCGGCAGGTCGTTGCCCATCTGACGGATGGCTTCGAAATATGGCAGGCCCTCGATGTCGCCCACGGTGCCGCCGATCTCGCACAGCACGAAATCAAAAGCGTCGTTGCCGTCGCGGATGAAGTCCTTGATGGCGTTGGTGACGTGGGGAATGACCTGGATGGTGGCGCCGAGATAGTCGCCGCGCCGCTCCTTGGCGAGGATTTCCTGGTAGATGCGGCCGGTGGTGATGTTGTCTCGCCGTGTCGCCGGTCGGCCGGTGAAGCGCTCGTAGTGGCCGAGGTCGAGGTCGGTCTCGGCGCCGTCGTCGGTGACGAAGACCTCGCCGTGCTGATAGGGCGACATGGTGCCCGGATCGACGTTGAGGTACGGGTCAAGCTTGCGCAGCCGCACCTTGTAGCCACGCGCTTGCAGCAACGCCCCGAGCGCCGCCGAAGCCAAGCCCTTGCCGAGTGAAGAGACCACGCCGCCGGTGATGAATATGTACCGCGCCATGGGACTTAACGTTTAGCGCCGGGTTCTCGATTCGACGAGCGATTTTCCGGAATATCTGCCGCGCTCGCTAACTCAGTTAGAAAATTTATCAATAAGTAGCGTATTCACAATCGTTTGAGCTAAAATCCTCAGGTTACGTCGCAACCGGGTACGATGCCGACCGGTTACTTCGACTGCGGCACTTGCGGACCGCTTGGTGCGGGCGCGGCTGGAGCCGCCGGCGGCGCACCGCCAAGCTGGTTGAGAACACCGTTGCCGCCCTGGCTCAGCGGGGCGACGGGAGCCCCAGGCCCGGGCGCCTGGGTTGTGGAACCACCGGGATTGATGATCGATGTCGGTTTGCGTTCAAAGCCGGCCAACCAAGACAGCGCCAAGCTGGTGATGAAGAAACCGGCGGCGAGAAACGCCGTCGTGCGGGTGAGCACGTTGGCGGTGCCACGGCCGGTCAAAAAGCCACTGGTCGAGCTGATCAGGCCGCCGCCCTCCGACTTTTGCAGCAAAACCGTGCCGATCAAGGCAAGGACCAGCATCAGGTGGATAACGATAATGACACTCAGCATCGATGATTTCCGCTTGCGGCCAACCGGCCGCCATCAGCCGCCGGCGCCTCGATATAGGGATTTGCGGGCGGTCTCTACATGATCTTCCGAGGATTTTCTATGGCGGTCTCAGCCGATCGGTGGGGCGGAATTACTTGTAATCCTTGAGATAGGCGATCACGTCGTCGATGTCCTTGTCGTTCGACAAACCGCCGAACGGCATGCGATTGCCCTTCACCTTGGCCTGCGGGTCCTTGATATAGGCGTGCAGGTTGGCGTCGTCCCAGGTGAGGTTCGCCCGCATCATGGCGTTGGAATAGCGGAAATCGTCGAGCGAGCCAGACTTGCGTCCATAGACCCCGCGCAGGCTCGGGCCGATGGCGTCGGGCTTGTCGCTATGACAAGCGGCGCAGGTCTGGAATACCTCTTTGCCGTGAGCCGTGTCGGCGGCCTGCGCCGCATTTGCCCCGGCCCAGACGCTCGCCGCAACAACGAGCGCGGCGCTCATTATCAGATGTCGCATTATTCCTCCCGTGCTGTCTTTTGCGGGTGCCGCGCTCAAGCGTGAACAAGCGGCCCAGGATTCTTGAGGTAGCTTGTTGTGATCGCCTTGGCCGACCAGTAGGCGAGCGCGCCGACCGTGCCGGTCGGATTGTAGCCGTGCTGTTGCGGAAACACCGACGCGCCCTGGACGAAGAGATTGTGCGCGTCCCATGCCTGAAGGTAGCGGTTGACGACGCTCGTCTTCGGATCAGCTCCCATCATCGTGCCGCCGGTGTTGTGAGTCGATTGATAGGGCACGATGGTGAACGTCTTCGGCCGCGGGTGCATGTCGTAATGCGTGGGATTCATCGCCTTGATGACGCCCTCGAGCTTGGCGAGCAGATAGGCCGACATTTTGAACTCGTTGTCGGGCGGATTGTAGGTGAGCCGGATCAGCGGCCGTCCGAACGCATCCTTATAGGTCGGGTCGAGGTCCATGTAGTTGTTTCGGTTAGCATAGACCGATCCCTGCGTGTTGAAACGGGCGGCGTGATGGTACCACTTGACGGTCGCGCGCTTCCATTCCGAGCCCCATTCCGGCGTGCCGTGCGGCACGGTGCGGCCGGCGATTGGCGGCGCGCCCGAAGTGTTGCAGGCGATGTACCCGCCGCCAAAGAAACCCAACCCGGCGTGATCGAAACTCTCGCCGTTGAAGTCGTCGATGCAAACCGACGTGCCGGCCGAACCCCAGTAGGGATTGAGCTCCTTGTTCTCGAAGAAGGCGCTGGCGCCGGCCTCGAACTGATAGGCGTAATTCTTGCCGACGACGCCCCTGCCCGTGGCGTGGTCGTAAGGCTCACTGATGCCGGCGAGCAGCAGGTGCTGCACATTGCCGAACACGTAAGACGTCAGCAGCACGATATTGGCGGGCTGCTCGTATTCCTCGCCGGTACGCATGTCGATGTAGGACACGCTGACGACTTTCTTCGCCGCCTTGTCGTAGTTGAGCTTGGTGACAAAGCTGCGGGTGCGGATCTCGAACTTCGGATCGAGTCGCAGCGCCGGCAAAATCGTGGAGTTCGGCGAAGCCTTGGCATTGGTCTCGCAGGCGATCCGATTGCAATAGCCGCAATATTCGCAGGCGCCGAGCGCGACCGACTCGGGATTGGTATAGGCGGCGCTTGAGATCGCAATCGGTGCCGGGAATGGATGATAGCCGAGGCTCTTGGCCGCTTCGCCGAACATCAGGCCGGCATTGCTCGATTTGATCGGCGCGTTCGGATAGTGATCGCTGCGCGCCCCCTCGAACACGTTGCCGCCGTCGATCTTCTTGCCGCGCAGATTGCCGGCCCGACCGGATACGCCGCAGATTTTGTCGAAGTGGTCGTAGAAAGGCTCGATCTCGTCATAGCTGACCGGCCAATCCTGGATCGTCATATCGTCTGGGATCGCCTTGGCGCCGTAACGCTCCGTGAGAGCGCTGTGGATACGAAAGTCCGACGGCAGGAAGCGCCAGTGCAGGCCGCCCCAGTGAATGCCGGAACCGCCGACGCCTTCGCCCGGAAGAAACGCGCCAATGCGGCGGATTGGCAGCGCTTGCTCGTTGGCGAAATTGCGAAATGTCAGCGTGTCGATGGAATTGTCCCACATCAATTCCAGGCGCTGGGCATAGCGCAGTTCGTCGCGCACCGACGGCAGGATGAAGTCCTCGCCCGGAATACGGTCCTGGCCTTTCTCTAAAGCAACCACGTTAAGGCCCGCTTTAGTCAACTCGCGCGCCATGATCGCCGCGGTCCAGCCGAGGCCAACCGTGACCGCGTCGACTTCTTTCAATCGCGTCACCATGCCCGCCTCCCCTCTACGAAAAATCCGCGATCGACAACGGCTCGGCGACATAGCGCTTGTCGCGATATTCATCGACGACATTGGCATAGGTCGCCGGCAGGCCGGGGAAGCCGAGCATTTTCCACGATACCTTGTTGCGGTTGCCGCCATAGATCGGGTCCGAGAAGAATCCCTCCATCGTCATCGCGAGCAGGCGGCCAAAGAACGCGCGCGAGCTGAAATTGGCGAACTCAGCCTTGCCCTCTTGCATCGCCTTTAACGCCTCGGCCCGCTTGTCCGGCGCAAGGCGATCGAAGTCATGACCGTAGGTCTTGCGCGACCAGGCGTTAGCAGCAGCGATGCCGGCCGACATGAATTCCGCGGGCGCGAGCGCAAGCTGATAGCCCTGCTCGGGCTTACCTTTGATGAACGGCCCGGCGCGGTACATCTTGGCACCGCCGCCCCAGGCGCTGGCGAGCTGGCGGTCGATATAGACCGCGCAGCCGCAGTCGCTGCCCGAAGGCGATAACTCGTCGGCCGGAATGAGCGTATCGACTGCGGCAACGATGAATGCGTTCTCGGTCTCGTTGAGAAAGAGCAACGGTTCCGCCTGGGGCAAGGCCGCAGGAGCGCTTGCCGGTTTCGGCGCCTCGGCTTCGGCCGGTGTTGGCTGAGAAAGCCCGGCCGCAACGGCTGTGCCGGCAACGCCCGCGCCCAAAAGGAATTTGCGCCGCGGAATCGTTTCATCGCTCAT
Organism: Xanthobacteraceae bacterium; assembly: GCA_035499475.1. GTDB lineage: Bacteria > Pseudomonadota > Alphaproteobacteria > Rhizobiales > Xanthobacteraceae > BOG-931. The sequence continues at coordinate 6,415 of DATJYT010000010.1, forward strand.
GGGAGCCCTCCCCTGCCACGCGCTGCGCGCGTAGCGGACGTCACTCGTTTAAAATGAGAATAAACCCAAGCAGCGCATCCCGGAAAGCCCCGCCGACAAGGCGGGCGGCGTTGTGCGACGCAAACTGCGGCATTTTGCATGCCAGCCTTTTCGACGCGGCAGGGCTGATCGGAGTTGTGTTGTCAAAGCTCCAATATGGGAGGGAGCGATGATGACCGACACAAAGAAAACCGATCGCGACTTCGGCGGCGCGGTTCCCGAACTCGAAAGCCAGAACGCCGCGGATGCGACCGGTCTATGGTTTGCGGCGGCGGTGGTATGCGCGTTTCTGGCGGCAGGCGTTATTGTCTATTGGACGGCGATGTCCGATGGCGCCTCGCAGTCGAGGCCGACAATTGCGCAGGGCGACGCTGTAGCACCGCCACAGCATGCGTGGCCGCGCTGACAACGGCGACGCTGATCTATCCGGGCCCGCCTCAGGCGTGAACGAGCGGCCCCGGCGTCTTGAGATATTGCGTCGTGATGGCGTTCGCCGACCAATAAGCGAGCGCACCCACGAGCCCGGTCGGATTGTACGAGGCGTTCTGCGGAAACACCGAGGCGCCCATAACGAACAAGTTGTCAGCCTCCCACGCCTGAAGATACCGGTTGACCACGCTCGCCTTCGGATCGGCGCCGGTTATCGTGCCGCCTGTATTGTGCGTCGATTGATACGGCACGACGTTGTAATCGCCTTTCTTGACGGTCGGCGTGCTCATCACTGTCGGATTCATCGCCTTAGCGAGACGCCCCAGCACGCCGCCGACATATTGCGCTAGCTTGTAGTCGTTGTCGCGGAAATTATAGGACATTCGGATGAGCGGCCGGCCGAGGGCGTCGCGGTAGGTCGGATCGAGATCCAGAAAATTTTCGCGGTGCGCATAGTTGCAGCCGGACGCGCCGATGCCGAAGGCGTGGTTGTACCATTTCGCCGTCGCCTTCTTCCATTCGTGGCCCCAGCGCGGCGTGCCGGGCGGCACCGGGCGAGTCAGGATCGGGCGCCCATTGCTCGGCCCCGCCTGAATCCAGGCGCCCCCGAAGAAGCCCAAGCCGCCGTGATCGAAATTGTCGCCGTTGAAGTCGTCGATCAGCACGCCGTGGGCGCCTGACGCCATGAACGGGTTGATCTCCTTGTCCTCGAAGAACACTGTCACGCTGTTGCCGCTCACCTGGTAGCAGTAGTTCTTGCCGAGGGCGCCCTTGCCGGTCTTGTAGTCGTAAGGCTCGCCGATGCCCGCAGTAAGCATGAGCAGCACGTTGTTGAAGACGTAGGCACCGAGGACGACGATGCCGGCGGGCTGCTCGTATTCCTCGCCGGTGCGCGTATCGATGTAGCGCACCGCCTTCACCTTGCGCGCTTGCTTGTCATAGACAAGCTCCTTCACCTGCGCGTAGGTGCGCAGCTCGAACTTCGAATCCTCCAGAAGCTTCGGCAGCACGCACACGTTGGGCGACGCCTTAGCATTCGCCTCGCAACCGAAGCGCTCGCAATGGCCGCAATATTCGCAAGCGCCGAGCGTCAGGCCTTCGAAGTTGGTGTAGGTCTGGCTGGCATTGCTCGACGGCGCCTGGAACGGGTGATAGCCGAGGCTGCGCGAGGCTTCATCCATGATGGTGCCGGCCATACTCTTGACCAGCGGCGGATTGGGATATTCGTTCTGCCGCGCTCCTTCGAACACATTGCCGCCGTCGATGATCTTGCCGCGCAAATTGCCGGCCTTGCCGGACACACCGCACAGCTTCTCGAACTTGTCGTAGTAGGGTTCAAGCTCGTCATAGGAGACGGGCAAATCCTCGATCGTCATCTCTGCCGGAATGGCGTTCTTACCGTAGCGCTCGGTGAGATGGGACCGCAGCTTGTGGTCCGTCGGCAGCCAGCGCCAGGTCATGCCGTTCCAGTGCGCGCCGGCGCCGCCAAGATCAGTGCCGGGCAGGAATGAGCCGAGTCGGCGGATCGGCAGCGCCGTCTCCGATGGCGAATGACGCAGTGAAACGGTCTCAAGTTGTGCGTCCTGAAACAGTTCCTGACGCACCGCGTATTTCAGATCGTCTCGTACTGATGGAAGAGTGAAATTCTCACGCGGCATGCGTTTGGCGCCGCGTTCAAGTCCAACGACGTTGAGGCCCGCCTTGGTCAATTCGCGAGCCATGATCGAGCCGGTCCAGCCGACACCCACGACGACCGCGTCTGTTTCCTTAAGTGTGATCATGATCGGCCTCCCCTCACGAAAAGTCCGCAATCGAGCGCGGCGGCTTGTCGTATTTTTTGCCGAAATACGTCTTGATGTCCTCGCGATAGGTGGCCGGCAGGCCCGGATAGCCGACCATTTTCCACGACGCCATGTCACGATTGCCACCGTAGATCGGATCGGCGAAGAAGCCCTCCATAGTGATCGCGAGCAACGCATTGAAGAACATGCGGCTCGACACGCCGGAAAACTCCGCCTTGCCGTCTTCCATAGCCTTGAGCGCAGTCACGCGGTCAGCTTCCGCGAGACGATCGAAATCCTTGCCGTGGGTCTTGCGCGACCACTCGTTGGCGGCAGCGATGCCGGCGCGGAAGAATTCGCGCGGATTGAGCGGTAACTGATAGCCGAGCTCCGGCTTTGCCTTGGCGAAGGGGCCGTCGCGATAGAGCCGCGCGCCGTTGCCATAAGCGCCGGCAAGCTGACGATCGATGAATGTCGCGACGCCGCACTGGCCGCCGGAGGGCGAAAGCTCGTCAGCAGGAATGAGGGTGTCGGCCGCCGCGATGATAAAAGCGTGCTCGGTCGGCGTCAGGGTGAGCAACGGCTCGTCCGCAGGCGCGGCCCCAGCGGGCGTTTGCGCTTCTGCGACCGGTGCAAGGCCGGCGGCAACCGCCGTGCCTGCACCCAACAAGAAATTGCGGCGCTTGATCGGAATCTTATCGTCCGCCATGGCGATCCTCCTTTTGTCCCGATGCTCGTTGGCGTCGGGCCGTGCTTTCTGCAAATCAGAATAATCGCAAATTAGGCCCCGCGGGAGAGATTTCCGTGCGGCCTGCCATGCGTGGACGTCGATGCCGTTCCTCAGCCGCCCCGATTTGGCATGTCTTCAGCCCGGCTCCATCCCTTTCGCCTTGAGCACGGCCGCGGCGGATGGCGCCGTAAGAAATTTGATCAGCGATTTTGCCGCGTCCGCATTCGCGCTGGCGCTCGACGCTGCTGCCGAAGCCGCTGCTCTTCGGCTGCGGCGGCCCGGAGGTTAGCGATAAACCGACGCGATCGCCAGAAACTCGTCGGCCTTAAGGCTCGCGCCGCCGACGAGCGCGCCGTCAACATTGGCAACCGACAAGAGTTCCTTGGCATTCGCCGGTTTCACGGATCCGCCGTAGAGAATAAGCGCGGCCTGCCCTCCCGCGCCGTAACGCACGATAAGGCGCTCGCGGATCAAATCGTGCATGTCAGCTACATCGCCGCTCGTTGGTGTCAGTCCGGTGCCGATGGCCCAAACCGGCTCATAGGCAACGACGAAATCCGCGTCCCCGTCCGGCAGCGAGCCCTCAAGCTGCGCGCCGACCACGTCACGCGCCTTTCCAGCGTCGCGCTCGGCGCGGGTCTCGCCGACGCACACGATCGCGGTCAGGCCCGCGCGCCGCGCCGCCAGCGCCTTAGCCCGCACCGCCTCATCGGTTTCGCCGTGATAGTGGCGACGTTCGGAATGGCCAACGATGACGGCCCTGGCCCCGGCATCCTTGAGCATTTCGGCGGCGATGTCGCCGGTGTAGGCGCCGGACGCCAGCGCATGGCAGTCCTGGCCGCCGATTGCGACGGGCGAGCCTTGCGTCAGCGCGGCGAAGCCGGCCACGAGCGTTGCCGGCGGGCAGACCATCAGATCCACATTGCGCAGACCGCGCGCGCCGACGATGATTTTCTGCAACTCGCTCGCCGCGGCCTTGAGGCCGTGCATCTTCCAGTTACCTGCGACAAGCGGCCGGCGTGCCATCGTTCAGCCTGAAAAATCGTGCGACTTCAAAGCCGTTAGCAGACCGGTTGCGGCCGGGAAAGAGGCGCTTTAACAGCAAATCCCGTCGGTTGCGGGTGAACGCGACGCTCCCTATGATGCGCCGCCTTCAGGCCATGGCCTGCGCAGTCCCATTCCAGAGCGATCAACACATGCTTCGAGGTATCCGCAAAGCCTCCTCCAATTGGCTCGGCCGCATCGTCATGGGCGTAGTCATGACCGTGCTCGCCGCAAGCTTCGCGATCTGGGGGATCAACGATATTTTTCGCGGCTTCAGCAACTCGAGCCTAGCCAAGATCGGCAGCACAGAGATCGCGATCGACACTTTCCGGCAGACGTATAACGATCGCCTGCAGGCACTTGGGCAGCAGCTCGGCCACCCGATCACGCCGGACCAGGCCAATGCGATGGGCGTCGACCGCGTGGTGTTGCAGGAAATGGTCGCACAGGCCGGCCTCGACCAGCGCGTCCAGCAGATGCGGCTCGGCATCTCAGACGCCGAGATCGCGCGGCTGATCACCAGCGACCCGGCGTTCCAGACCAACGGAAAATTCGACCCGGCGCGCTTCCAGGACCTGATCCGCAATGCCGGCTATACCGAACAGCGTTACGTCGCTAGGCAGCGCGGAGTTCTGCTGCGCCGGCAGCTCATCGATTCCATCTCCGGCGGCATCACCGCGCCGAAGGCATGGCTTGATGCCATCAATCAGTATCAAAACGAGGAGCGCAGCATCGCCTATATGGCACTGGGTCCTGCGCAGGCCGGCGATATTCCTCAACCGACCGCTGAGCAGATCAGCAAATATTTCAATGACCGCAAAATCCTGTTCCGGGCGCCGGAATATCGCAAGATCGTGGTTGTCTCGCTGACGCCGGCCGACCTCGCCAAGACCATCGAAGTCTCCGACGACGACGTGAAGAAGGCGTTCGAGCAGAACCACGGCAAGTACATCACGCCGGAGCGCCGGCATGTCGAACAGATCGTGTTTCCGAACATGGCCGAGGCGCAGGCCGCGAGCGAGCGTATCAAAGGCGGGCTGAGCTTTGTCGCGCTCGCCGCCGAGCGCGGTCTCAAGGCACAGGATATCGATCTCGGCACGGTGCCGAAATCGCAGATCATCGATCCCAAGGTGGCGGACGCCGCCTTCTCTCTCAAGGAAGGCGAAGTCAGCGCGCCGATCGACGGCCGCTTCGGCCCAGTCATCGTCACGGTCCTGGCGATCGAGCCGGAAGTGGACAAGACGCTCGCCGACGTGGCGCCGCAGATCCGCAACGAAATCGCGCTCGATCGCGCCAAGAGCCAAGTGCAGGACATCCATGACAAGGTCGAAGACGAACGCGCCGGCGGCAGCACGCTCGAAGAGGCGGCCCAAAAATTGAAGCTGCCCGTCGTCACCTATGACGCAGTGGACCGCTCCGGCCGCGATCCTACCGGCAACCTCATTCCCAACCTGCCGCGTGGCGGCGACCTGGTCAGCGCCGCCTATGCCACCGACGTCGGCGTCGACAACGATCCGATCGAGGCCGACGGCGGCTATGTCTGGTACGAGGTTTCCGGCATCACGCCGGCGCGCGACCGCACGCTCGATGAGGTCAAAAGTCAGGTCGAAGCCCGCTGGCACGACGACGAGGTGGCGACGCGGCTCAAAGACAAGGCCGCAGACCTTCTCGACAAGCTCAAGAACGGCACTGCGCTCGACGCTCTCGCGGCATCCAACGCCTTGAAGGTCGAGGCAGCGAGCGGGCTCAAGCGCGGCAAGCCGACGAAGGGCATTTCCGGCCGGATGATCGACACTATCTTCCACACCGCCAAGGACGCCTATGGGAGCGCAGAGGGCGACCAGCCCTCGCAATGGATCGTATTTCGCGTGACCGACGACAAGACCCCAGCACTCGACCCTAATGCGCCGGACATAAAGACTCTGGCCCAGACCGTGCAGCGTCAATTGAGCGATGACATCATGGGCCAATATGTGGCTTGGCTCGAAGATGATCTGGGCACGACCGTCAACACCGCCGCTATGGCACAGGCCCTCGGCAACGGCACGCCGGACACCAATTGAATGCAGATCGAGCCGTCGGCGGAAACCTTCGCCGCGCGTTATGACGCCGGCGAGCCGCAGGTCGTATGGACGACACTGGTCGCCGATCTGGAAACCCCGGTCTCGGCTTTTCTGAAGGTCGCGGGCGCTCGGCCCGTAAACGTTGCCGCCACGAGCTTTCTTTTGGAGTCGGTCGAAGGCGGCGCGGTACGGGGCCGCTATTCGATCATCGGGCTTGAGCCGGACTTGATCTTTCGCGTCGTCGGCGAACGGGCCGAAATCAATCGCGCGCCACAGGCCAATCCCGAGGCCTTTGTACCCGTGAAGGAGCCGCCGCTGGCGGCGCTGCGCTCCTTGATCGGCGATAGCCGCCTCGCGCTGCCCGACGCGCTGCCGCCGATGGCCGCCGGCGTGTTCGGCTATCTCGGTTACGACATGGTGCGGCAGATGGAGGATTCCCTGCCGGCGCCCGGCCGAGACCCCATCGGCATTCCCGACGCCATGCTGGTGCGTCCGACTCTGGTGATCGCCTTCGATGCCGTCGAGGACAGCATCACCGTCGTCACGCCGGTCCGGCCGCAAAAAGGCGTTGCGGCGAAAGCCGCGCTGGCGCGCGCCGCGGAGCGACTGTCGGCAGTGGTCGATGCCCTGGACCGCCCGCTCGATAAATCTGCCACCAGCGGCGATACCGGCCCGCTGGACGCC
>DATJYT010000011.1:0-3115 GCA_035499475.1 Xanthobacteraceae bacterium
GTTCACTTCATGCGTCGATGCCGTTGCGCACGAGAATGCGCTCGGCGCTGTCGTTCCAGACGTCCATCTGCACGATCTTGCCGCCGCGAACGACGAAGCGGTCGATATAGCGGTTGTCTTTGAAGGCGGTGCCGTCCGGCCATTCGCCATAGAGCGTGCCGATCGAATAGACGATCGTTTCTTCCAAGCCTGGCACGACATCAAAGCGGTCCATCGCCTTCTTCACCCAGCGGTAGCGCCTCGCGTTGAAGCCGATGCTGCCGCTTGGATGATCGAAGGTGCGGCCGCCTGTGAAGGTAAGCTTGAAGTCCTTGGCGATGTAGCTCGCCGCACGTTCGGCATCCGGCTTCATCGAGGCATCAAGGAAGTCGCGGACGATTGCGACGTCGTCGGAGGTTTTGGCGGACAGAACGGATGCGGCGGCCGGCATGGATGGTCTCCTGCGGGGTTTTCCAGTTCGAGGATGCGACCCGCCTTGTCCAAGGAAAAGCAAAAATCGCACGCACAATTGCATACAATTTGGACATGTTTTGCACGCGAAATCTGGGCAGGGGTTTAGTCAAGCAATCAACTGTTTGAAATTGCTTGAATTTCCAATCCGCTTGCCTTGGCACAGAGCTTGCCAGAGGATTTCCCGTCTAACGGAGGACCACCCAATGTCTGCCACCTTGCGATCTCTCTCGCGGCGCGCGCTTCTGGTTGGCGCAGCCCTCGCTTTTGCGATGCCGGCGCTTGCCGATGACACCATCAAGTTCGGCCTGGTTGCCGCGATGTCGGGCCAGTCGGCCAAGTCGGGCGAGGCCATCGTGCGCGGCCTCTCGCTGGCAATGGACGAGATCAATGCCAAGGGTGGCGTGCTCGGAAAGAAGCTTGAGCTCGTCGTCCGCGACGATGAGAGCAATCCCGCCAAGGGTGTGGTGGCGGCACGCGAACTGGTTCAGCGCGAAAAGGTTGCCGTCCTGTTCGGCGGGCTCGATACGCCGGTGTCGATGGCGATCGTGCCCTTCGCCAACCAGAGCAAGGTGCCGTTCGTGGGCGTGTGGGCCGCGGGCACGGCGATCACCCGCAACGGCGCGGCCGACAACTACGTCTTCCGCGTCTCCGCAGTCGACGCGCTGGTCGACCGCGCGCTGGTCGACTACGCCATGAAAAAATATGCCATCAAGAAGCCCGGCATGATCCTGATCAACAATCCCTGGGGCGAATCCAATGAGGGGGGCCTGAAGGCGGCGCTCGCGGACAAGGGCGTGCCGTTCGCCGGCATCGAGAAATTCCAGGATGCCGATGTTGATGTCGTGCCACAGCTTACGCGGCTGAAGGATGCCGGCGCCGACGCGCTGTTTCTGGTGGCAAATGTCGCGCCGTCCTCGCAGGTCGTGAAATCGCTCGACCGCATGGGCTGGAACGTTCCGGTCGTCTCACATTGGGGCCCGGCGGGCGGACGGTTCACGGAGCTTGCGGGTCCGAGCGCTGCAAAGGTGCATTTCATTCAGACCTTCAGTTTTGCCGGCAAGATGTCACCGAAGGCTGAAGCCGTGTTCGATGCGCTGAAGAAGAAATATCCCGAGATAAAGACGCTCGCCGACGTTACGCCGGCGGTCGGCATCGCAAACGCCTATGACGCCATGCATATGACGGCGATGGCGGTCGAAAAGGCCGGCTCGACCGACGGCACCAAGATCCGCGACGGTTTTCTCGCCATCGATCACTACGACGGCCTGATCAAGTCGTATGACAAGCCGTTCACCGAGCAGAACCATGATGCGCTGAGTTCCGGCGACTACATCTTCACGCATTTCGTCGAGGGTGAAATCGTGCCGCTCACCAACTAGACTTGCCTTTCCGTGGGAGGCGGGCGGCCGCCTCTCACGGTAGCAAAGAGCGGCTCGAATGTTGTTGTTTTCCGCGATCGTCAGCGGCGTCGCCGTCGGCAGCATGTACGGCCTGATCGCGCTCGGCTATCACGTCACCTACGTCGTCTCAAACACGGTCAATTTTGCGCAGGGCTCATCCGTGATGCTCGGCGCCGTTCTTGGCTATGTGTTTGCGATCCGCCTCGGACTGCCGATGCCGCTGGCCGCGGCAATCGCACTTCTGCTTTGTGGCGTGTTCGGCCTCGTGGTCGAGCGCGCGCTGGTGCGGCCGTTCGCCGAGCGCGGATCGAACGCCTGGCTGATGGCAACGGTTGCCGGCGGCATCGTCGTCGATAACATCGTGCTGTTCACCTTCGGCAAGGAGCCGCGCGGCTTTCCTTCCTTCCTCGCCCAGAAGCCGATCGAGATTTTCGGCACGGGCATCTTTCCGCTGCAGCTCGTGATCCCGCTGGTCGGGCTTGGGCTGGCAGTGATCCTGCAATTCGCGTTTCAGAAGACGAGCCGCGGCAAGGCACTTCTGGCGGTGGTCCAGAACAAGCGCGCGGCGCAACTGATGGGAATTAATGTGCGCAATGCAATTGCCATGTCCTTTGCGCTGTCGACGGCAATGGCCGGCCTCGCCGGCATCCTGATCGCACCCCTCTTCAGCGTGCAGTCGGACATGGGCACGCTGTTCGGCATCAAGGCCTTTGCGGCAGCGATCCTTGGCGGGCTTAGCTCGGCCTGGGGCGTGATGCTCGCCGGAATTCTTTACGGGCTGATCGAAGCTTTGGTCACTTCGTTTGCCGGCTCAAGCTATACCCAGATCGTTGCCTTTGCCGTCGTCATCGCGGCGCTCGCTATTCGTCCGAACGGGCTCCTGGGCCGTGCCGGAACGAGGAAGGTGTAGCGCGATGCGCGCCACTATGCCATCGATCGAGACGCTGGCGATTGTTGCGCTTGCGGCTGTCGCTGTGGCCGTCGCGCTGACGTCCGAAAGCTATACGCATTTTGTCCTCGCGCTCGTCGCCTTGACGACCATCGTGGGCGTCGGGCTCAACGTGCTGCTCGGCCTCAGCGGGCAAGTGTCGCTCGGCCATGTCGGCTTCTATGCGATCGGTGCCTATGTCGCGGCCATCCTGCTTGGCAAGGGCGTCAGCTTCTGGCTCGCGTTGCCGCTTGCGGGCGCGCTCTCGGGTATCGTCGGCATCCTGCTCGCGCTACCGGCGCTGCGCGTCGCAGGGCCGTATCTTGCGATGATC
>DATJYT010000012.1:0-25645 GCA_035499475.1 Xanthobacteraceae bacterium
CGGTATGGCTGGGGCGGGAGGATTCGAACCTCCGAATGGCGGAATCAAAATCCGCTGCCTTACCACTTGGCTACGCCCCAAATGCGCCGTTGGATTGCTCCGGCCGGTCTCGGTCGGCCGCCGCAACATAACGGTACGACCCCTACGGATCAATGTTCGGCGCGGCCGCAAGCTATCCACAGCCGGCCAGCACCCTATAATCGAACCGCGTGTATTATTCATGGGCATTGACGCGCCACGGCCGCCGACAGGCAGCCTGGGACTTCGAGCTGAAGGCTTCACCATGTCCGATCCTGTCGTCGTGAGCGATGACGGCGCCGTGCGCACCATCCGGATGAACCGCCCGGAAAAAAAGAACGCCCTGACGCAGCCGATGTATGCAGCGATGACGGACGCGCTGCGCCAGGCCGACGGCAACGACGCGATCCGCTGCATCGTTCTCGCCGGCGCCGCCGGCGTCTTCTGTGCGGGCAGCGACATCGGCGAGTTCCTCGAGGCGGCGCAAAGCGGCGGCCTGCGGCCGACGACGCTCGCATTTCTCAAGGCACTGACCCAAAACCGCAAACCTCTGGTCGCCGCTGTCGGCGGACTTGCGATCGGTATCGGAACCACCATGCTGTTTCACTGCGATTACGTCGTTGCCGGCAGCGATGCGACCTTCTCGACGCCGTTCTTGAAGCTCGCCCTCATCCCCGAGGCGGCATCAAGCCTGCTCGCGCCGATGCGCATGGGTTATGCGCGCGCCTTCGAGATGCTGGTCATGGGCCACCCGTTATCGGCCGCCCAGGCGAGGGACGTCGGCCTCGTCAACGCGGTGGCGGAGCCGGCCGCGGTCGATGAGACCGCGCTGAAAGCGGCGCGCGAAATCGCGGCACTGCCGGCAGGCGCAGTTGCGGTGTCGCGGCGGCTGATGCGCGGCCATTCCGAAGATGTTGCCAAACAGATCGACACCGAGGTCGCGCATTTCAAGGAGCGTCTGCAATCGGACGAAGCGCGCGCGGCATTCTCCGCCTTCCTGTCGCGCAAGACGTGAGGCCACCAATGTCGCTTGCCGGAAAAACTCTGTTCATCACCGGCGCCTCGCGCGGCATCGGGCTTGCAATCGCGCTGCGCGCCGCGCGCGACGGCGCCAATGTCGCGATCGCGGCGAAGACCGTCGCGCCGCACCCGAAGCTCGCCGGCACCATCTTCACCGCCGCGGAGGAGATCGAGCGCGCCGGCGGCAAGGCGCTGCCTCTTGTCGTCGATGTGCGCGACGAAGCGATGGTCAAGGATGCGCTCGACAAGACGGCGGTGAAATTCGGCGGCATTGACATCGTCGTCAACAATGCCAGCGCGATCCAGCTCACGCCCGTCACGGAAACCGACATGAAGCGCTTCGATCTGATGCACCAGATCAACGCACGCGGCACGTTCGTGACATCGAAATGGGCCATCCCGCATCTCGAGAAGGCCGCCAATCCGCACATTCTCATGATCTCGCCGCCGCTCGACATGCAGGAGAAGTGGTTTTCGCCGCACACCGCCTACTCGATGGCCAAGTTCGGCATGAGCCTCGTCGTGCTCGGGCTCGCCGGTGAATTGCGGCCGAAGGGCATCGCGGTCAACGCGCTGTGGCCGCGCACCATCATTGCGACCGCCGCCGTGCAAAACCTGCTCGGCGGCGACGCCAGAATGCGCGAGGCGCGCAAGCCGCAGATCATGGCCGACGCCGCCCATGCGATCTTCACCAGCCCGTCGCGCGGACTCACCGGCCGCTTCCTCATCGACGACACATTCCTCGCTGAGCGCGGCGTCAGCGATTTCGAACCCTATCGCGCCGATCCGACGCAGCCGCTGGCGCGGGACTTTTTCGTGCCGGACGACATCCCGCCGCCACCGCACGTCGAGACCATCGACAACTTTGGAGACCGCCGGTGACCTATCAGGCCCCGCTTGCCGATATCGGTTTCGCGCTCAAGCACGGTGCGGGGCTCGGCACCGCGATCGAGGAGGGCTTCCTCGGCGACCTCTCCATGGATGTGGTGGACGCCGTGCTCGCGGAAGCCGCACGCCTCGCCGGCGAAGTGATCGCGCCGCTCAACCGCATCGGCGACACTTTCGGCACGCCGTTCAAGGACGGAACGGTGACGACCCCGCCCGGCTGGAAGGAGGCCTACAAGGCCTGGCGCGACGGTGGCTGGAACGGCCTTGCGGCGCCCGCTGAGTGGGGCGGCCAGGCCTTGCCGCAGGCCGTCAACGCCGCCTGCATCGAGATGTGGCAGGCCGCGTCCATGGCCTTCGGCGTCGGCCCGCTCCTCACCATGGCGGCGGTCGATACGCTCGCCGCCCACGGCAGCGAAGCGCTCAAGCGCACCTATCTGGAAAAGCTGGTGTCCGGCGAATGGATGGGCACGATGCAGCTCACCGAGCCGCAGGCAGGCTCCGACGTCGGGGCGCTGCGCACGCGCGCTGAACGCGCCGCCGATGGCACCTACCGGCTCAAGGGCCAGAAGATTTTCATCACCTATGGCGAGCACGATCTCACCGACAACATCATCCATTTCGTGCTGGCGCGCCTGCCCGACGCACCGCCCGGAACGCGCGGCATCTCCCTGTTCCTGGTGCCGAAGTTCCTGCTGAACGCCGACGGCTCGTTGGGCGCGCGCAACGACGTCCACGCTCACTCGGTCGAGCACAAGCTCGGCATCCACGGCTCGCCGACTTGCACGATGATTCTCGGCGATCAGGGCGGCGCGACGGGCTTCATCATCGGCGAAGAAAACACCGGCATGGCCAGCATGTTCACGATGATGAACCGCGCCCGGCTCGCCATTGGCCTGCAGGGCGTCGGCGTCGCCGAATGCGCGACCCAGCAGGCGATCGCCTACGCGCGCGACCGCCGCCAAGGCCGCGTGGCAGGAACGCCGGCGACGCAATCGAGCCCCATCGCCGCGCACCCCGACGTCAAACGCATGCTGCTCGCCATGCGGGCGCAGACCCAGGCGGCGCGCGCCCTCTGCTATGCCACCGCCATGGCGCTCGACCGCAGCGAGCGCGGCACGGACGCCGCTCTCCGCAAGGCCGGACACGAGCGCGCCTCGCTGCTCACGCCGGTCGCCAAGGCGTTCTCGACCGACATCGGCATTGCGGTCGCCTCGCTGAACGTGCAGGTCCATGGCGGCATGGGCTTCATCGAGGAAACCGGCGCAGCGCAGCTTTATCGCGATGCGCGCATTGCCGCGATCTATGAAGGCACCAACGGCATCCAGGCCATCGACCTCGTCACCCGCAAGCTGCCAATGTCCGGCGGCGGCGCAGTCCGGACCTATATCGACGAGTTGCGCGCCATCGTCGAGGCGGTGACTGCAAGCAACAATCCGGCGTTCGGCTGGACGTCGGTGCGGCTTGGCGATGCCGTCGAGAGCCTCGCGCGCGCGACACAGTGGCTGCTCGGCTTGAGCGACAAGGACGCCGACAGCGCGCTCGCCGGCGCCACGCCCTATCTGCGGCTGTTCGCGGTCGCCGCCGGTGGCTGCCTCCTCGCCGAACAAGCTCTCATCGCCACGCGGCTCGGCGACGATGCGGCCTCGCGTCTCGCACTCGCGCGCTTTTTCGCCGAGAATTGCGCGGTCGAGGCCGGTGCGCTGGAACGCACCGTGGTCGAAGGTGCGCCGGGAGTTCTCGGGGCCGACGTCGCGCTTGCGGTATAGCCCTTCCCTCGGCAGTCATAGCCGCCTAAGTGAGAGACGATGCCGACCCTGCTCATCAGCCATCCGGCCTGCCTCGACCATTTGACGCCCGCCGGCCATCCCGAGCGGCCCGACCGGTTGCGCGCCATAGAGCGTGCGCTCGAGGCGGAGGATTTTCAAATGCTCGCGCGGGTGCAGGCTCCGGCCGCCTCGCTCGAGGTCATCGCGCTGTGCCATCCGATGGAATACATCACCGAATTGCGCGACGCCTCGCCGAAGGACGGCATCGTCCACATCGATGCTGACACGTCGATGTCGCCGGGCACATTCGAAGCGGCGTTGCGCGCCGCCGGCGGCGGCATCCAGGCGGTCGACGAGGTTCTTTCCAAGAAAGCCCACAACGCCTTCGTCGCCACGCGCCCGCCCGGCCATCATGCCGAGACCGCACGCCCCATGGGTTTCTGCCTTTTCGACAACGCCGCGATTGCGGCTCGCTACGCCCAGAAACAGCACGGCATCGCCCGGGCCGCCATCGTTGATTTCGACGTTCATCACGGTAACGGCTCGCAGGAGATTTTCTGGGCCGACAAATCGGTGATGTACTGCTCGACGCACCAGATGCCGCTGTTTCCCGGCACCGGCGCGGTGATCGAGAGCGGCGAGCACAATACCATCGTCAACGCGCCGCTTCGGCCCGGTGATGGCCGGAATGCCTTCCGCGATGCGTTCGAGAGCAGGATTCTGCCGCGATTGCGCGATTTTCGGCCGGAGATGATCGTCATTTCGGCTGGGTTCGACGCCCATATCCGTGATCCGCTCGCCAACATCAATCTCGAAGACGCCGATTTCGCCTGGGCGACGCGGAAAATTATGGATGTCGCCGATCAGCACGCCGAAGGCCGTATCGTGTCGCTGCTCGAGGGCGGCTACGATCTCGAAGGCTTGAGCCAATCGGCGGCTGCGCATGTTATGGCACTGATGCGCGGCTGAACCACGAAGAAACAGCGACGCGGAGAACCGGAATGGCGCAGAAGAACAACAGCGACATCGCGCAACTGCCGTTCGAGCGCGCGATTGAGGAGCTTGAATCGATCGTCAAGCGCCTCGAGGAGGGCAAGGTGCCGTTGGAGGAATCGGTCGCCATCTATGAGCGCGGCGAAGCGCTCAAGCGCCGCTGCGAGGATCTGCTGCGGCTGGCCGAGGCGCGCGTCGAGAAGATCACCCTTGATGCCGGCGGCAAGCCGGCTGGCACTACGCCGCTCGACGTCGACTGACGTGATTTACACCGCAGGCGGCCAGATCAGATTTTCGATTGTTTGGCGAAACAGGCTGGCGTCACCGCGGAAGAAGGCGGCATCGAGATTGGCGGTACGGACGATCGCGGTGCAACGCAGCCGCCATGTAGCGTCGTCGATCAGCCTGATCGCCGCAGCCGCGTAATCATCGGGCGAGGCCGCGGTGAGTTCGCCCGGCAGACCGATGCGGGCGAACAAGGCCGCGTCGGCATGCGCGTGCGCCTCCCTGCCGTCGAGACATACGCCCGGCAAGCCGAGCTCAAAGGCGTCGACGACGCTGTTCATATTGCCGTAGGGGAACGGGCTCAGGAACAGATTGCATTGCGCCAGGCGCTCGATATAGCGCTCGTGGGGCAATTGCGGATGGACGACAGCGCGGGGAATCTTCTCCCGCACGATGCGCAGCAGCTCGAAATAGGCAAGACCCGTCGCCGCCAGCGGCAGGAAATGAAACTCGGCATGGACCTTCGTCCCGGTGGCAATGCGCGCGATCACGTCGAACAGCACCGGATTGAGCTTCATCGTCGATGCCGGGACCGCGACGCGGATCGTGCCGTCGGATGGGCGGCGCTGCACGGGCCCGTGGGGTCGCGGCGCGAACGGCATCGCCGCTTTGGGCAGTGCCAGCACCGCTTCGGAGAAACATTCCACCGAGGCGACAAAATCTTCCGGCAGGACGAAGTAGTCGATCGCCGGGCTCATGGTCGTCGCCGTATGGCCGAACGACGCGCACTGGATCGGCGCCAGCCGCATCGATGCGAGCGCAACCACCGCCGTCATCATGCCGACGCCGAGATAAAAGATCAGCGTCGGCTGCCGCGCCGCGATATCGGCAGCGGCCGCGCGCACCCTAGACAACAAGTCGCCCGCGGGAAAAGTGATGCACTCGTCGAAAAGCTCGGCGACCGACGTGCCGGCCGGGTCGGGATTGATGAGGCCCACGAGATGGAAACGGCCCCGCAGCGCCTGCACGGCGCGGGAATGCGTGCGGAATACCGCATGTCCCTGCTCGAACCACTCGCCGACCACAATGATCGTCGGCGGGCCGTCCCGCGTCGCCGCAACTGGCTCTGCAACCTCGACAATGCCGGCTTCGAGGCACAAGCGCCGCATTTGCTCCATGAGCGGGCGCTTGATGGCATGCTTTGCCTCTGTAATCGCATAGCTGCAATGCGCATAGACTTCCGGCATTCGCGACAGCATCAGCGCGCTTAGCTTCACCTCGGACAAATGCGCGGGAAGCCATTGCAGCATCCGCTCGCGGAAATCGAAGGCGCGCGGCGAAAACACATAGCGCGAGGTGATGTAATTGTAGAACGCGACTGCAGCGGCCGGCAGATTGGCCTTCCAGAATTGATCGAAATCGACTTTGACAAAAGAGTTCGTCGTCAGCAGCGCCAGCATCCGCAGCAGATTGTCGCTTGCGAACGAAAGCTGGCCGTTCCCCGACGTGGTGGCGATCATGGCGATGAAATTGTCAGCGTTGCGAAAGCCGCTCAGCGAAAACAGCAATTCGATCCAGCGGTGGTGGATCATCAAGCGTTCGAAACGTTCGCTGCCGAACTCCAGCTCCGGTAGCGTCATCAGCCGGCCGAATGCTGCGGCAAAGCGCGTGGCAAAAACGATTGCGGCGTCCTCCTCGCTGCCGCCCGGATAGGGCGCTCCCGCGGCCACAAGATCGACGCGTCCGGCATGGCGGTCGATGGCCTGGAGGATATCCAGCACCACCTGGAAGGCTTCCGCGTGGCGACGCTCGGCAACCAGACGCTCCAGCGCCGGCAGGGATGGATTATCCGTCATCGCGATTTCAATGCGGCCGCTTGTCGGGGGATGAGGGGGAGACAACAGGCTCATCATCGCCGATGGAAGGCAGGGTTTCCAGGGTTTGGGGGCGCGGCGATCATGCTGCCAGGGGAGGGCTGAAATCGGGTCAAATGCCGGCCTTGACAAATCAGAACAAATAGAGAACAATTATCAGTTCGTGTCGAGGACTGAGGCGAACCTATGGACCCGGACAAAAAGAGCGCGTGGCTGCGCAGGCTCGATGAGGAGTGCCCGTATCAGGTGGTGTTGCCGCGGCGGCAACTCGCCGATGACAGCGAGATCATGAACTTCCTGATCGAATATGTCGGCAAGTTCGATATGTATGTCGAGGACGATTACGCGGCCTTTGTGCGCTATTGTTTCGAGGATCCGCTCGACGCGGAGATTTTCCGGGCGCGATTCGAACCCAAGGCGGAGCGATTCAGGCTCGCGGGTTGATTATTTCGGCAGCTTCTGCCGCACCTTGCCGATGTCGCCCCAGGGGTCGTTCCTGAAGCGCTTCTTCAGGTCGAGCACGGTGAACTCGTTCGCGCCCTTGGTGCGGCCGAGTTGCTCCCATGACAGCGGCGCCGACACCGCAGCACCCGGCCGCGCCCGCGTCGAGTAAGGCGCGACCGAGGTCGCCTCACGGCTGTTGCGGAAATAGTCGATGAAGATTTTGCCCTTGCGCAGCGACTTGGTCATCTTGCCGACATAGCGCTGCGGGTCGTCGGCGGCCATGGCGAGCGCGATGCGCTGGGCGAAGGCCTTGGCCGAATCCCAGTCGGCGTCCGCGATCGGCAGCACCACGTGAATGCCCTTGCCGCCGGAGAGCTTGACGAAACTATCGAGCTTCAGAGCGGCAAGCCGATCGCGCGTCTCGCGCGCGGCGGCGACGATCTGCGCCCACGAGACGCCCTCCCCCGGATCGAGATCGAACACGACGCGGTCGCAACGCTCGAGCGCATCGAGCCGCGAGCCTCGGGTATGGATTTCGAGCGTGCCGGACTGCACCAGGTCGACCACGTCCTCGACCTTCTCGACCGCAACGACGTCGTGTTCCTTGGTTTTGACCGCATGGCGCAGCGGCGATGATTTGATGTTCGACGCGATGTGCTTCTGGAAGAAACACTCGCCGTCGATCCCGTCCGGGCAGCGCACCAGGGCGAGTGGCCGGTCGACCACGTGCGGCGCCATCCAATCCCAGACGCTGACGTAATATTCGGCCAAATCTTCCTTGGTGATGCCGACATCAGGCCAATAGACGCGGTTGGGATGCGTCAGGCGAACACCGGCGACTTCGGCCCAGGCGCGGGAAGCCCCCTTCGCGGCCGCTGCTTTCGGCTCTGCCGGCGACTTCCCGGCCATGCGTTTGCGCGCTCCGGCCCCCGATTTCGCCGACTTTCGGACCGCCTCCCGCTGCGCCATCGCAGCCGGCGTCTCGCGCACCACATCGCGCGCCGGCTTGTCTTCGCGCAAGCCTTTGTAGGACGCCTGCCGCAGCAGGTTGCCATGGGTCACTCCGCGAAACTCCGCCTCGACGACAAGCTGAGGCTTCACCCACACCACATCCTTGCGCCGCTCTTCGGCCGGCAGCGCGATCGGCGGCCGGGCGGTCTGCAATGGCTTGAGCCGCCGCCACAGATCGCGCGCGACCTTGCGCGTGTATCCGGTGCCGACACGGCCGGCATAGCGAAGCTCCCCGTTATCGTTGACCGCGACCGTGAGCGCGCCGACCGCGTTCGACTCCGATGTCGCCGGACTGTAACCGGCGACGACGAATTCCTGCCGGTTGTGACACTTGGTCTTGATGAAATTCTCAGAGCGGCCGGAGGTGTAAAGCGCATCTTTGCGCTTCGATACCACGCCTTCGAGGCCGAGTTTGCAGACGCTCTTGAGCATCAAAGCGCCATCTTCTTCGAAATGTTCGGCGTAATGGATGCGGCTGTTCTTGCCTGTCTTTCGCAAAAGCCGTTCGAGCGCGGCTTTGCGTGCGACCAGCGGCTCGCCGGTAAAGTCGCGGCCGTCGAGATACAGCAGATCGAAGACATAATAAGTAAAGCGATCGCTCCGGCCGTCTCTCAGATCGGTCTGCAGCAGCGAAAAGCTCGAAACGCCCCGATCGTCCTCGACCACGACTTCGCCATCGAGAAGCGCTGTCTCGGCCGGAAGCGCCGCCACCGCCGCGGCGATGGGCTCGAAGCGATGGGTCCAATCCTGTTTGTTGCGCGTGAGCAGGCGCGCCTTGCCGCGATCGAGCCGGGCCTCGATGCGATAGCCATCGAACTTTATTTCATGCAGCCATTCCTTGCCGCGCGGCGGACTCTCGTGAAGCGTGGCGAGAGAAGGCGGAACGAAATCCGGAACGGGCGCCCGCGATACGCGCCCGCCTTGTTTTCGTTCGACGTTCGTGGCGGCGGCCTTGGCGCGGGCGCGGGGTTTCGCCGATAGCTTGCCGGCCGGCTTTCCTTGCCGCGCAGCCGGCACTTGGTCGGCCCGGTTGCTATGCCAGACCCGCTTCTTGCCCTTACCCGCGGCGATATCCTCAATGGAGCGGCCGGTCACGACGGACAACGGCTCTTCATCGAGAATGTCCTTGCCCCGCGGCCCGCGCGCTTCCTCGTCCTTGGCTTTGATCAGCAGCCAGTTCTCGCGCTTCTCGTTAGGCCGTGGACGCATGCGCACCAGGTGCCAGCGGCCATGCAATTTCTCGCCGTCGAGATCGAAAATCAGGTGGCCCTTGGCATAGCCCTTGTGCGGATCGCCGTCGGGAATCCACCGCCCGCGATCCCAGATCATCACCGTTCCGCCGCCGTACTCGCCCTGCGGAATGGTGCCCTCGAATGTGTTGTATTCGATCGGGTGATCCTCGACGTGGACGGCGAGCCGCTTCTCGTTGGGGTCGAGGCTCGGACCGCGGGTGACGGCCCAGCTTTTCATCACCCCGTCGAGCTCGAGCCGCAAATCATAATGCAGCCGGCGCGCCGCATGCTTCTGAATGACGTAGCGATGGCCGTCGCGCCGTGCCTTATGGCCGCGCGGCTCCGAGGTGACGCCGAACTTTCGCTTTCTTCGGTAAATTTCGAGAGCCACGGCACGTCAGCCCCTGATTTCGGCCGTTTCGGCGAGTTCCACGGTTTTCGATGCCAAACGCAGCGATGGAGCAGGCCGGGGCGTGATTGGGAACATTTTGACCCGTAATGCGTCTATTTGCATAGCGCCTAGGCAGGGGCCCGGGCTGCTATTGCCACTATTAAGCACGAATCCCTGCCAATCGGTGGCAAGCTGAACCAGGAAAGGTGCTTGTAAAACCAAAGAGAGGGTTGGGACGCCCACCAAATTCGCCCTTCGGCCCAAATTGACCTTTCGGCCCATGGCGAATTTCCCAACACTCCCCATCATATAAGGGCCAGCAATGGCTGACAGTTCCTAACCCGGAACAAGCAAAATTGCCCTTTCCGGCTACAATGGTGTAAAACCAGCCAAATTCGCATGTGCGTGAGGATGGGCGCGCACTAGACCCCAATAAGAGCCGTTAGGCGAAAAACCGCGTGCGTCGGTATTTCGGTATTAAGGAGCATAAGCGTGACTGTTGTCTCCAAGACCCCTTTGCTCGACCTTATCAAGACCCCGGACGACCTCAGGCAGCTTAAGCCGACCCAGCTTCGGCAGGTCGCCGATGAATTGCGGCAGGAGACGGTCGATGCCGTGGCCGTGACAGGAGGACATCTTGGCGCCGGCCTGGGCGTCATCGAGCTTACCGTTGCGCTTCACTATGTGTTTGACACTCCCAACGACCGGCTCATCTGGGACGTCGGTCATCAAGCCTATCCGCATAAGATTCTCACCGGCCGGCGCGATCGCATACGCACGCTGCGCCAGGGCGGCGGACTTTCCGGTTTCACCAAGCGCGCCGAGAGTGAATACGATCCGTTCGGCGCCGCGCATTCATCGACCTCGATATCGGCCGGCCTCGGCATGGCGGTCGCGCGCGATCTCCAAGGCAAGCAAAATAACGTTATCGCCGTAATCGGTGACGGCGCGATGTCGGCCGGTATGGCCTACGAGGCCATGAACAATGCCGGCTCGATGGACTCGCGCCTCATCGTAGTGCTCAACGACAACGATATGTCGATTGCGCCGCCGGTGGGGGCGCTCTCGGCCTATCTCGCGCGCTGCGTGTCCGGGCGCACCTACGGCGTGCTGCGCCGCGGCGTGCGCAATCTCGCCAAGCATCTGCCACGCACGTTGGAGAAGCGGGCGCTCGCCATGGAGGAATATGCCCGCGGCCTCGTCAATGGCGGCACGCTGTTCGACGAGATGGGCTTCTTCTATGTCGGCCCGATCGACGGCCACAATATCGATCACCTGCTGCCGGTGCTGCGCAATGTGCGCGACGCCCAAAACGGACCGTTCCTGGTTCACGTCGTCACCCAGAAGGGCAAGGGCTACAAGCCTGCGGAGATTTCCGCCGACAAATATCACGGCGTCGTCAAGTTCGACGTCGCGACCGGCGCGCAGGTGAAATCAAAGCCGGCGGCGCCGGCCTACACCAAGGTCTATGCTGAGAGCCTCATCAAGGAGGCGCGCAAGGATCCGAAGATCGTCGCCGTCACCGCGGCCATGCCGTCCGGCACCGGCATCGATCTCTTCCAGAAGGAGTTTCCGACGCGCACCTTCGACGTCGGCATTGCCGAGCAGCACGGCGTGACGTTCTGCGCCGGCCTGGCGACGGAAGGATTCAAGCCGTTCGCAACCATCTATTCGACCTTCCTGCAGCGCGCCTATGACCAGGTCGTGCACGACGTTGCCATCCAGCGGCTGCCGGTGCGCTTCGCCATGGATCGTGCCGGCCTCGTCGGCGCCGATGGACCGACCCATGCCGGCGCGTTCGACGTCGCCTATCTCGGCTGCTTGCCCGGTTTTGTCGTCATGGCGGCCGCCGACGAGGCGGAACTCGTTCATATGGTGGCGACGGCCGTGGCGATCGACGATCGCCCGTCGGCGCTGCGCTATCCGCGCGGCGAGGGTCTCGGCGTCAAGATGCCGGATGAAGGCGTGCCGCTCGAGATTGGCAAGGGCCGCATCCTGCGCGAAGGCACCAAGGTGGCGCTGTTCTCGTTCGGCGCGCGGCTCGGTGAATGCCTCAAGGCTGCCGACGAGCTTGCGACCTATGGCCTCTCCACCACCGTCGCCGACGCCCGCTTCGCCAAGCCCCTCGACGTCGACATGCTGCTGCGGCTTGCCCGCGAGCACGAGGTGCTGCTGACCATCGAGGAAGGCTCCATCGGCGGCTTCGGCTCCTACGTCATGCAGACGCTCGCCGAGCACGGCGTGCTCGATCGGGGCATCAAGGTGCGTTCGATGGTGCTGCCGGACACCTTCATCGACCAGGATTCGCCGAACGCGATGTACGCCAAGGCCGGCCTCGACAGCAAAGGCATTGTCGCCAAGGCGTTCGAGGCGCTCGGCCAGAACATGCGCGGCGAGGCCGTAAAGCTCGTCAGATAGCAGGGCTTCTCGATGTCACCTGCCCATCATGCCCGGCCTTGCGCCGGGCATGAGCGTTTCAGGCCCGGGGCGAAGCGTGGTTGAGCGACTTGTGATCGACCGGCTCGGTCATCGCGGCGACGGCGTCGTCGAGAGCGGCGGCGAGCCGATTTTCGTGCCGGGCACCTTGCCGGGCGAGACCGTCGAGGTCGAGAGCGTCCCCGGTCACCCCGATCGCCGCCAGCTTCTTCGCATCGATAAGCCCAGCGCCGACCGCATCGCACCGATCTGCCCTCACTTCGGCGTCTGCGGCGGCTGCGCCGTGCAGCACTGGGATACGGCGCACTATCGCGCCTGGAAGCGCGATCTCGTGGTCACAGCGTTGGCGCAGGCTGCCGTCGAGGCGCCGGTCGGCGACCTGATCGACGCTCACGGCGAGGGTCGCCGCCGCGTCGTCTTTCACGTGCGGCGCGGCGCGCATGACGTGCTCGAAGTCGGATTTTCCGCTCCGCGCGCGCACCACATCGTTCCAATCGACCGCTGCCCAGTTCTGGCCCCAGGCCTCGACGGTGCGCTCAAGGCCGCCTGGGCGGTCGCGGAGGCCCTTGGCCCCACAGGCAAGCCGCTCGACATCCAGGTCACGGCGACGGACGCAGGCCTCGACGTCGATGTCCGCGGCTCCGGGCCGCTGACACCATCGCTCACAGCGAAACTCGCCGGCGTCGCCGCATCCCGGGGCTTGGCCCGACTTACACGCTACGGCGAACTGATCTCGCAATTACGCGTGCCGACGTTGCGGATCGGGCCGGCCGATGTGTCATTGCCGCCGGCCGCATTTTTGCAGGCGACGGCGAAAGGCGAAGCCGTGTTGTCGCGACTGGTCCTTGAAGCAAGCGTCGGCGCCAGATCCATCGCAGATCTGTTCTGCGGTATCGGCCCGTTCGCGCTTCGTCTCGCCGCGCGTGCGCGGGTCGCTGCCTTCGATGACGACGAACCGGCGGTCTTAGCCCTCAAGCGCGCTGCCGCGGCGACCTCCGGCCTCAAGCCGGTCGAGACGGAGGTGCGCGATCTGTTCAAGCGCCCCCTTGTCGTTTCAGAGCTCGACCGGTTCGACGCCGCTGTGTTCGATCCGCCGCGCCAGGGCGCTCTGGCGCAGTCGCGCGCGCTCGCCGCGAGTCGTGTCCCGGTGATTGTCGCGGTGTCGTGCAACGCTGGCACATTCGCACGCGACGTGCGGCATCTGGTCGATGGCGGCTATCGGATCACCGCGGTGACGCCAATCGATCAATTCCGCTATTCGGCCCATATCGAAATCGTTGCGAGGCTGGAAAGATAGTATGCCCGATTGCGACGGGCCGCGGATTTCTCCAGCGCGCCAGCGTCATGCTAGAATGATCGATGTTCCTCGATAACTCCGCGTTTGAGAAACGCTTCGCACCCGTTAGCTCGCATGCCTTTTGCGCCGCGTTACAGATCGGTCCCGCTGCATCGGCGATGGATTCACGAGCTGATGCACTTCGGCAGGAAGGCGCAGCCCATGGGCTGCAACTGGACCATCAACGTCGCGCCTGTCATGGCTGCGCGCGCGGCGCACCAGCCTCCGGTTAGCTGGGCAGCCATCTGGATGAAAGCCGTCGCGCTTGTCGGCCAGCGCCGCGCAGCGCTGCGGACCGCCTATCTGCCGTTCCCCTGGGCGCGGCTTTATATCCACCCGTTCACTGTCGGCACCATCGTGGTCGAACGGACTTGGAACGGCGATTCTGCGGTTTTCTTCGAGCAGTACAAAGCGCCAGACGCGACGCCGCTCGCAAAGCTCGACCGCGAGCTGCGGAGCTTGAAGACAAAACCCGTCGAGGCGGTCGGCGGCTTCCGCCGCATGATCCGCTTCTCCCGGCCGCCCGCTCCCGTGCGCCGTCTGCTGTGGCACATCACGCTGCGCTGGTCCGGCCGGTTGCGATCACGATACATGGGGACTTACGCCATCAACCCGTTTCCGACCCCCGGGCAAGTGATGCAGTCGACCATGCCGATTACGCTGATGATCTACTATGGATTGATCCAGCCGAACGGTGAAGCGCCGGTGCAGGTCCTGTACGATCACCGGGTGATGGACGGCGTCGATGCCTATCGAATGATCCGCGACGTCGAAGCGACGCTCAACCGCGACATCGTCGCGGAATTGCAGACCTTGGGGACAAGCCCGGCCGATCCAGGCAAGGAACCCGCCGTTCTAAGCGAGTAGGCCCGCTCCCAGCACGACAACCGCCCCTTGTTCACCATCCTGGCAGCGCATAAGAAGAGCCGAATGTGACCGCTCCGGCGAAGGGGCATGAGTAAAACAACGATTCTACGCAAGCTCGAACCGATATTTCGTGGCGTGCTGGACCCGGACCTGGTGCTGACGGACGATCTGGACGCCTCCCAGGTGCCGTTGTGGGATTCCATCCACCACATCGTTTTGGTGGTCGAGATCGAAACCAAGCTTGGTGTTACGCTCTCCACCGACGAGATGGCGCAGCTTAATTCCGTTGGCGAACTGGTTGCACTCCTTGAAAACAAGGGCGTGAGTTGATGGGCAAGAGCCGCGAACTTGACGCAATCTCTACACGCTACGCGTCGGCGGGCTCCTTGCAACAGCTTTTCTCATGCGTGCGCGACTACGAGGCCGCGGGCTCGCCAACGCCAACCGACGCGCCACGGATTCGCCTGGCGCTGGCCGGCAACTATTCGACCCAGATGCTCGCCAAGGGGTTTCCTCTGGCGCTTGCCGCCCGCGGCATCGCCGCCGATCTCTACGAGAGCCCGTATAATCAATGGCGCATCGAACTCCTTGACCCGGCGTCGGCACTCTACGGCTTCAAACCGACACACATTCTGCTTGCGTTCACTTCGGTTGAATTCGCCTTTGCTTCGTTGCGGAACGCCGAAGCCGTCGCAGCCGCAATCACCGGCGCGGTCGAAGCGGCCTGCAAAGCGACCGACGCTCATATCGTCGTGACGCTCCCCGAGCCGCTCGCCGATGAGATTTCCGACAGCAACGGCGCCTATGCTTGGCGCCGGGAGGTCGGCGACAAGCTGCGCGCTGCGCTGGCATCGAAGCGCGTCAGCTTTCTCGACCCCGATCCGCTGATCCGGGCTTGCGGCGCCAAGGCCTGGTTCGATGATCGCTTCTACGATAGCGCCAAGCTTCCGTTCCATCCCGACCGCACGCCGGCGATGCTCGGATGGCTTGCCGATGCGATTGCGGGCCTGGTCATTCAGCGCTGCAAGCTTGTCGTCGTCGATCTCGACGATACGCTGTGGGGCGGCCGCGTCGGCGACGACGGCTTCGAGGGTCTCGACCTCGATCCGGCCGGCAAAGGCCGCCACTTCCTGCGCCTGCAGGCGTTCCTGAAATCGTTGCAGGAAAAAGGCGTTATCCTCGCCATCGCCAGTAAGAACAATCCAAGGCTGGTCGAGGAGGTCTTCGCCAACCGGCCCGAGATGATCCTGCGCCGCGAGGATTTCGCTGCGGCCGAGATCCATTGGGAGCCAAAGTCTGCAAGCCTCGCGCGCATTCTCGACCGGTTGAAACTCTCGACGGCCGGGGTGGTCTTCCTTGACGACAACCCCGTCGAGCGCGCCGAAGTAAGTCGCCGCTTTCCGGATATCGCCGTGCCGGAGCTTGCGGACGATCCGGCGCAGCGGGTGCCGATGCTTATCGCGACAGGGCTTTTCGATCGGCGCGTCGCGACCCGAGAGTCGGGCGCCCGCAACCGCATGTATGCGGAAAATGCAGAGCGCGACAGCGCGCTCCAGGCCGCAGGCAGCCTCGAGGAATTTCTCCGCCAGCTCGACATGGTGCTGGAGACCTGCGCCATCGACGAGGCGCGCGAGCGCGCGCTGGAGCTCATCCAGAAGACCAACCAGTTCAACCTGACAACGCGGCGCTACAATTGGAGCGAGCTTGCCGCCATTGTGCGCGAAGGTTTTGGGCGCTGCTATCGGCTCAAGGACAAGTTCGGCGACAACGGCATCATCAGCATCGCAGCGGTTTCGCGCGCGTCCGCGTCCGACGCCAGCATCGACCTCTGGCTAATGTCCTGCCGCGTGCTGGGACGTAAGGTCGAGGACGCCATCATGGCCGATCTCGCCGCGTGCGCCCGGGCGCTCGGCGCGCGGCGGCTGATCGGCGAATATATTCCGACGGCGAAGAACGAACTCGTCAGCGAGCTATATCCGCGCCTCGGCTTCACCAGGCTCGACGATCGCGACGGCGCCGTGCGATATATTCTGCCGCTCGATGATCCGCGCGCCAGCGCCGGCGTCGAATTCATACGTACCGTCCACCGGACCGCCCATGCGACAGAGGTCGCGTAAGCCAAAACAAACCGATAAAAAATAGCTACCCAGGGAGAAGACGATGGCCGAGAGGAAGGTGCCGTATCAATACGGCGGCAGGCAATTTGAAGGCACGATCGTCTACGATGACAGTGTGAAGGCCAAGCGTCCGGTCGTGTTCATGCAGCCGGATTGGAAGGGCGTTTGCGCCGACACGATCGGCCAGGCGCGCACGGTCGCCGGAAAGGACTATGTGGTGCTGATGGCCGACATGTTCGGCACCGGCTACGGCGCCAAGGCCAAGAGCCAGGACGAGTTGCGCGCCGGAATGCTCGCCGTGCACAGGGACCTCCCCTTCACCATCGGCTGCGGCGGCACCGCCTACGACACCCTGCTCGCCGAGGCCGACAGGCTTGGCGTTGCCAACACCGGAAAGAAGCTCGCGATCGGCTACTGCGCGGGCGGCGGCTATGTTCTCGAACAGGCCCGCACCGGTGCGGATTTCAAGGCGGTCGTGGTCTTCCACGTCACCAATCCCAATCCGGTGGTGGCGGGCACGCCCTGCAACATCAAGGGCCGTGTGCTCGCGGTTCACGGTTCGGCGGATCCGGTGACGCCGAAGCCGATGATGGACGCATTCGAGGAAGAGCTCACCAAGGCCAAGGTCGATTGGCAGGTGATGATGTTCGGCGGTGCGGTGCATTCGTTCTGCGATCCGACGGCGAACGCCGCGGCACAGCGCTACGACGAAAGGCTCTGCCGCAAATCCTTTGGGCTGATGCGCGACTTTTTCTCCGAGACGCCATGATCGGTCCGCCTCCCGCGGCTTCAACGAGGATCGTCCAGTGACAATGAGAATCGCAAGACGGCGCTTCATGGCCGCGCTCGGTGGCGCGGCTGCTTGGCCGCTCGCCGCACCCGCGCGTGCCGCCGACGCCTGGCCGAGCCGTCCGGTGACGATCGTCTGCCCGTTCACCGCGGGTCTCAGCACCGACATCGTGATCCGCATGGTGGCGGGTGCGCTCAGCGACAGTTTCGGGCAAAATTTCATCGTCGAGAACCGGCCGGGCGCGAACGGCAATATCGGCGCCGGTTTCGCCGCCAAGGCGGCACCTGACGGTTACACACTCCTCGTCGCCACTGTCGGCCCGATGATCAATAACAAGTTCATGTACAAGGACATGGACTTCGATCCCGAGCGCGCCTTCACGCCGATCGCGATGATCGCCTATTCGCCGCTAATCATCATCGGCAGTCCGAAGATTCCGCCCGCGAATTTCAGGGATCTACTCGCCTACGCCAGGGAAAATCCGGGCCGGCTCAACGCCGGCACCGTCGGCACCGGCTCGCAGGCGCACATCACGCTTGCCCTGATCAACAAGCTCGCCGGCACATCCATCGTTCACGTGCCTTACCGGATCACGACACAAGCCCTTCCCGACCTCGTGGCCGGCGACCTGCAGCTTGCGGTGACTTACGTCCCGACGTTCGTTCCGAACGTTCAGGCCGGCATGCTCAGAGGCTACGCTGTGACCAGCCTGCGGCGCCTGAGCGACCTGCCGAACGTCCCGACCGTCGATGAATCGGGCTTCCCGGGTTTCGAAGCCGCCGGCTGGAACGCACTGTTCGCGCCGGCGGGAACGCCGCCCGAGATCATCGGCAAGATAAACGCCGTCGTGAACGCCTATCTCAACAGCGATCAGGGCAAGCAGCAGCTCGCCAAAATCTCGATGACGCCCATGGGCGGCACGCCGGAACAAGCCCAATCGTATCTCGCCCGTGAGAATAAAAAATGGGGGCCGGTGATCAAAGAAGCCAATATCAGTCTGCAATAACCTGCGCGCCCGTGACGCCTTCAGAACAGCAGCAAGCCATGCCCGAACGCCTACCCAAGAATTCGTGCGACACCCACCTTCACATTTTCGGCGATCCCAAAACCTACAAGACCAACAATCCGCACGCGCTCTATCAGCCGCCGGCCGGTTGCGATTTCCATGCCATGAAGGCGCTGCACGACGCGATCGGTATCGACCGGGCGGTGTTCGTGCAACCGACCATCTACGGCACGGATCACAGCTATCTCTACGAAACGCTCAGGAGCGCGCCTAAAGGACACTATCGCGGCGTCGCGATCATCGACGACAGCGTCAGCGACAAGGAGATGGAGCGTCTCGACAGCGTCGGGGTGCGTGGCGCGCGCTTCAACTTCGGCGGCAATTTCAAGCTGGCGCCGAGCCTCGACACGTTCCGCCGCTCGCTCGACCGCGTCCGCGAGATCGGCTGGTTCGTCAAGGTATTCGGCTTCGGCGACGATTTCCTGCCGGTCGAAGCGGAACTGCGCAAGATCAAGATTCCCGCCATCGTCGACCACCTCGGCGGCCCCGACTACAAGCGCGGGACGTCACAGCCCGCCATGCGGCTGATCCTCGACTTGCTCAAGAACGACAATTGGTGGGTCGGGCTCTCCAATGGCGACCTGCGCTCGCAAATGCCATATCCCTGGGACGACGCCCCCGAATTCGGTCGCCTGCTTTACCAGGCAGCGCCGAACCGCTGCATGTGGGGCACCGATTGGCCGCACGTCCACCGCTTCATCCGGCCCGACAAGGACGGGCACTCGGATTACGGCTCGGATCACGAGTTTAAGCGCGTGGCCCTACTCGAGCGCTACGTGCCCGACCGCGCGGCGCGCGATCGCGTGCTGGTTGACAATCCGGCCCGCTTCTTCGGCTTTGCGTAGCGCCAAGCCCCGATCAATTCCCCCAGCGCTCGCGCCACATTTGCTCGCCGATGGTGCAGGAGATGCGCGGCGCGTTCGCGGCCACCGGCACGATTCGCTCCGGCGGCTCGCGGCCGGCGACTTCTTGCACCAGTTTGGTGCGGATCGCTTCGGTGAATTTCTCGCGCTCTTTGATCGGAATTACAAATGAGCCGGGACCGCCGATGACGCAATCTTCGTAGTAGATATCGAGATTGTCGATATCGAGCGTCATCATGTTCGGCTTTTTCAGCATGATCGGCAGGCCGTTGATGGTGGTGCCCTTGGCGAGAACCTGGTCGCGGATAAGCGTTACCGGCGGACCGTTGTTGTTGGCGCCGTCGCCGGAGACGTCGATGACGCGGCGAATGCCGTGGTAGCCGCTCGATTCGAACAGCGATTGCCCGAACATCAGGCCGCCCGAGATCGACGTCCGCGACGCGCGGCGGTAAGGCGCCGCGGCAAGCTCGGCAGCGACCGCGCCGGCCGATTCCGGCCCGTCGATCAGCCGCCATGGCAGCAGGATCTTCTGGTCGCCGACATTTGCCCATTCGAAATAGGTGATGGCGATGCGGCCGTTCGGTCCACCGCGCAGCGCCTGCATCAAGTCCTGGGATGTGAGTGCCTGAACATAGCCCTCGCGTTGCAGGTGCTGCTCGTCAGGATCCATGGAATAGGACACGTCAACAGCCAGCACGACCTCGCTGTCGACGGTGGCGCCGTCGCCTTGCGCGAACTTCGGCGCAGAAACTGGAGCGGCATTGCCCGCGAGGCCGGCCATGATCGCTGCCGCGCCAAGAGCGAACAGGGCGGCGAGAGGCGCGCGCATTGGAAATGTCCTGTTACACGCCGCTATTGTGACATGCACCCGGCTCGCGCGGAAGCGCGCCCTCAAATGCGCAGCGCATGATCGGCATGCATGTACGGCAGCTTCAGCGCGTCGGCGACCGCCCGATAGGTGATATGGCCGTCATGCACGTTGAGGCCATTGCGCAAATTCGGGTCATCGGCCAAGGCCCGGCGCCAGCCCTTGTCGGCAAGCGCCAGGACGAAAGAGGTCGTCATATTGCTCAAGGCGAAGGTCGAGGTGCGCGCGACCGCGCCCGGCATGTTGGTCACGCAGTAGTGCACCACGTCGTCGACCACGTAGGTCGGGTGCGAATGGGTAGTCGGCCGCGAGGTCTCGGCGCAGCCGCCCTGGTCGATAGCGACGTCGACAATCACCGAGCCGGGCTTCATCGCCTTGACAGTGTCGCGCGTGATCAGTTTCGGCGCGGTCGCGCCCGGCACCAGCACTGTGGCTATGACGAGATCGGCACGCCGGCATAAAAGCTCGACTACGTCGCGAGTCGAAAACAGCGTGCGCACGCGGCTGCCCATCTGCGCCGCGATGCGGCGCAGCGCCTCCGGATTGCGGTCGAGCACCGCAACATCGGCGCCCATGCCCGAGGCGATCAGCGCGGCGTTGGTTCCGGCGACGCCGCCGCCCAGGATCACGACGCTGGCGGACGAAACGCCGGGCACGCCGGCGAGGAGAACACCGCGGCCGCCGTTCTCCTTTTCCAGGCAGTGCGCCCCGACATGGGGCGCCATGCGGCCGGCGACTTCCGACATCGGCGTCAATAGCGGCAGCGTGCCCTGGGGACCCGTCACCGTTTCGTAGGCGATGGCGGTGACGCCTGAGGCCATCAAATCCTCGCTCTGCGCGCGGTCGGGCGCGAGATGCAGATAGGTGAACAGCACCTGGCCGCGCCGCAGCCTCTTGCGTTCGGCGGCGAGCGGCTCCTTCACCTTGACGATGAGCTCGGCGCGGCTGAACACGGCATCCGCGCTTGGCACGATATCGGCGCCAGCGGCGACATAGTCGGCATCGGGCAAGCCGGCGCCCGATCCGGCGCCAGTTTCGACCAGCACCTGGTGGCCCTTCTCGGTCAATTCTCGCACTGTCGAGGGCACCAGCCCGACGCGATATTCGTTGTCCTTGATCTCCTTCGGCACGCCGACGAGCATGGCGCCCCCTTTCTCCGGCCCGCACTACATCACGTAGAGCCGGTCCGGCAGTTCGTTGAATGACCCGTCGGGCGGCGCATGGACCGCGAGCACGGCACCGCAGCGCTCGATCGCCGCAATGAAGGCCGCCGCGATGTTGCCGTCGCGCATGTGGTGCGTCAAAGCATCGATCGCCGCCTGCCATTCGGCCTGGTGCACTTTTTCGGCGATGCCTTCGTCGGCGACGATGCGCGCGTAATGCTCAGCCAGTGAGACGAAGACGAGCACCCCGCAGCGATTCTTGGTGCGCGTGATGCCGCGCACGACGAACTGCTCGATCGCGGCACGATGCGCCCGCGCCCGCTTCAGCGCCCGCGGCACCAAAGCAAGCCGCAACGGCGTGAAGGTGAACGCGATCCCCATGACGATGAATACCACGAGCTGGAGCGCGAAAATCCGCTGCACGCTCCACTGCGTCAGATAGATCAGCGGCCAAGGCGTGATGAGCGCCAGCGCGCTCGCCCACAGGATCGGAATATATGCGTAAGCCGATGATGAATGGGCGAGAACGCAGACGATCTGTCCGCAGGTGCGCGATTCCGCTTCCCGGATGGCGGCCGAAACAGCTTCATGATCGGCCTTGGTGAATTCCATCACCAGCCTCCCGAGGCACCGCCGCCGCCCGACGACCCACCGCCGCCGCCGAAACCGCCACCAAATCCGCCGCCGAAGCCTCCGCTGCTGCCCCCGCCCCAGCCGGAACCCCAGCCAGGACCGCCATAGGGTATGAAGATCGGACGCCCGCCTCTGCGGACACCGCTGCCACCCCCCGGACCATTGGCGTTGTGGATCAGGTACCAGCAGATGAAGAGCATCAGCAGAAAGAACAGCAGCGGGAACAACTTGTCGAAGTCGCTCGCGGCATCGTCGGCGCGGACATTGACCTTGGGCTGCCAGTCCGCCGTGTCGCCGCTGAGCACGCTGATGATGCCGTCGACACCGCGCTCGATGCCGCCGGAAAAATCATTGGCCTTGAAGCGCGGGACGATGGCGCTGGAGATGATCACCGAGGACAGTGCGTCGGTCAGCGTGCCTTCGAGACCATAACCGACCTCGATGCGCACCTTGTGCTCGGCCGGCGCCACAAGCAGCAACACGCCGTTGTTTTTCTGCGCCTGGCCGAGCTTCCAGGTGCGGAACAGCTCATTGGCGTAAGTCTCGATGTCGCTGCCCTCCAGCGACTTCACAGTGGCGACGACAAGCTGGATGCCGGACTTGTCTTCGAGGTCCTTGAGCTTGCCTTCGACCTCGGTACGGCTCTGCGCCGACATGACGCCGGCTTGATCGACCACGCGGCCGGTCAGCGCCGGAAAAGTGAGCGCAGCGGCGAGCGAGACGAACGAGATAAACAGCGCGGCCGCCAACCAGATTGTCAATCCGGGACGCGCGGAGCGCGAGCCCGGAATCCATAACCACAAACGATATAATCCGGCGCCGATTGAGACCAAACTCGTGAATCCAGGATTATGGATTCCGGGCTCCGCGCTGCGCTCGGACCCGGACAGACGAAGGGTCATCAGAACTTCACCTGCGGCGGCTTATCCGAGCCCTCGCTCGCGGTGAATTCCGCCATCGGCTTGTTGCCAGAGAATGCCGTCTTCGCCCAGATCATGGTCGGGAAGGTGCGCAGCGCGGTATTGTAGGCGCGCACCGCGTCGATATAGTCGCGCCGCGCCACCGCGATGCGGTTCTCGGTGCCCTCAAGCTGCGATTGCAATGCCAGGAAGTTCGCATTGGATTTCAGATCGGGATAGTTTTCCGTCACCGCGAGCAGACGGCCGAGCACGCCGGTCAATTGGTTCTGCGCATCCTGGAAGGCCTTGAGCTTGTCCGGATCGGTGAGGTCGGAAGCATCGATCTTGATCTGCGTCGCTTTGGCACGCGCCTCGACGACGGCGGTGAGAACGCTTTTTTCCTGCGCCGCATAGCCCTGCACCGTGGCGACGAGATTCGGAATAAGATCGGCGCGGCGCTGATACTGGTTCTGCACGTCCGACCACTTGGCCTTGGCCTGCTCCTCAAGCGTCGGGATAGTGTTATAGCCGCAGGCCGAAAGCATCATGCCGAGGCCGACCATGGCCAACGCGATGCGAATGCGGGAAACGACACTTGTCATGATCGCCCTCCATGCGTAGCGGCCGCGTGGGCGCGGCGAACGCCTAGGCTTCCACCGGCTCAGTGCCCACGATCTCGATGCCGAAACCGGACAGGCCGACATAAGTCATGCGGCGCGATGAACTCAGCAGCCGTATCGAACTGACGCCGAGGTCTTTGAGGATCTGAGCGCCGAGGCCGACCGCGCGCCATTGTTCGGTGCGCGCCTCGCCTGAAGCAGTCTCGCCGCTTTTCGGGATTGAGACCACGGGCACGCCGGCGGTGCCGTCACGCAACAGCACCAGTACGCCCCTGCCCTCGGCTTTGAACCGCGCCAGCGCCTGATGAATCGGCTTGCCGCCGCCGAACACGTCGGAAATGATATTGGCGCGGTGGAGCCGCGTCAGCACGCCCTTGCCGTCGCCGATACGGCCGTAGACGAAGGCCATGTGGTAGACTGGGTCGAATGGCGTGAGGAACGCGTAGCCGGTGAGCGTGCCAATCTCGCTTTGCACCGGAAATTCGCCGGTCCGCTCGATCAGCTTGTCGCGGGCCTGGCGGTAGGCGATCAGCTCGGCGATGGAAATTCGGTGCAGTTTGTGCCGCTCTGCGAAGGCGGCAAGCTCGGCGCCGCGCATCACGGTGCCGTCGTCATTCATGAGCTCCGCCAGCACGCCGACCGGCGGCACGCTGGCGAGGCGGCAAATGTCGACGCAGGCCTCGGTATGGCCGGAGCGCATGAGCACTCCGCCCTCCTTGGCGACCAAGGGAAAGACGTGGCCGGGCCGCACGAAGTCGGAAGCGCCGCTATTGCCGTTGGCGAGCGCGCGGACGGTGTTGCTGCGTTCTTCGGCCGATATGCCGGTGGTCAGGCCGTGGCGAACGTCGACCGACACCGTAAAGGCGGTGCCAAGCGGCGCGTCGTTGATGGCCACCATCGGATCAAGATGCAGGCGGCGCGCTTCCTCTAATGCGAGCGGCGCGCAAACGATGCCCGAGGTGTTGCGGATGATGAACGCCATCTTCTCGGGCGTGCAAAGGCTCGCCGCAACGAACAAGTCGCCTTCGTTCTCGCGATCGTCATCGTCGGCGACGATGATGATGTCGCCACGCGCAAATGCGGCGACGGCAGTCTGTATGCGTTGGTGAGCCTCGTTCATCTTCCGATCCTAGCCCGCATCTGCGCGCCGTCAGCGCGACGGCGCCGACAACGGCCACGCAGGATTGTCGCCGACCTGCCCGCGCTGACGTAGATAATGATCGGCAATCACACATGCCACCATGGCCTCACCGATCGGCACGGCGCGGATGCCGACGCACGGATCGTGGCGGCCTTTGGTGGAGATCTCGGTCTCGCGGCCGTAGCGATCCACGGTGCGGCGCGGCGTCAGAATCGATGACGTCGGCTTCACTGCAAAACGCGCGACCACCGGTTGTCCGGTGGAAATGCCGCCGAGAATGCCGCCGGCGTTGTTGGAGAGAAATATCGGCTTCCCGTCGTTGCCCATGCGCATTTCGTCGCCATTTTCTTCGCCGCTCAACTCGGCCGCGCCGAAGCCCGCGCCGATCTCGACGCCCTTGACCGCATTGATACTCATGAGCGCCGCGGCGAGATCGCCGTCGAGCTTGCCGTAGATCGGCGCGCCGAGACCCGGTGGTACGCCGTCGGCAACGACTTCGATCACCGCGCCGACCGAGGAGCCGCGCTTGCGGACGCCTTCGAGGTAATCGGCAAAGAGCGCGGCGGTCTTGGCGTCGGGACAGAAGAACGGGTTGCGCTCGACCTCGGCCCAATCCCATGTCGCCCGGTCGATGCGATGCGAGCCCATCTGCACCAAGGCGGCGCGCACATTAAGCCCGGGCACGACCTTGCGGGCGATAGCGCCGGCGGCGACTCGCATCGCAGTCTCGCGTGCCGACTGGCGGCCGCCCCCGCGATAGTCGCGCAGGCCGTATTTCACGTCGTAAGTGTAGTCGGCGTGGCCGGGGCGATACTTGTCCTTGATGTCGGAATAATCCTTCGAGCGCTGGTCGACGTTGTCGATCATGAGCGCGATCGGCGTGCCGGTCGTCACCTGCTTGCCGCTCGCCTCGTCCACAAACACGCCGGAGAGAATCTTGACCGCGTCGGGCTCCTGGCGTTGCGTGGTGAAACGCGATTGGCC
>DATJYT010000013.1:0-12157 GCA_035499475.1 Xanthobacteraceae bacterium
TGGACGCCGCGGCCGGCGAGCGCATTGAGATAGACGGGAAGCGTCGCCACCAGCGTCTTGCCTTCGCCGGTCTTCATTTCGGCGATGCGACCCTCGTGCAGCACCATGCCGCCGATGAGCTGAACGTCGAAATGGCGCTGGCCGAGCGTCCGCTTGCCGGCCTCACGCACCGTGGCGAAGGCCGGCGCCAGGATGTCGTCGAGCGTCTTGCCTTCAGCGAGCTGCTTGCGGAATTCGTCGGTGCGGGCGCGCAGTTCTTCGTCCGACAGCTTTTCAAGCTCCGGCTCAAGCGCGTTGATGGCGGCGATGCGCGGCCGATAGCTGCGAATGCGCCGGTCGTTGGAGGAACCGAAAAGCTTGCGGGCAACGGCGCCGATCATCGCATCGTCATCCTTCCACCGTCGGAGTGCTCCGCCGGCTCACGGTCATCGCCCTCGGCGCGTGTCCAAACAGCGGAAATTGCTGTGTAATTCAGGCTGCAGCAAGACGGCATGGAGGCGCAGATTGTAGTCGAGAAATAGGAGGGGGTGGTTTTATTGTCAATGCAACGCCTTCACGCGCTCGTTAGGTCCATGCGCGATTCGGCCATTGCCAACGGCAGCGGATTCGGCGAGTGTCCGCGCCAAATTAGCGCCCCGCTGTACGGCGTTTACCCCCTGAACTCCGAAGGATCGAGTTCCATGGCCTCCACTCGCCTGCCCGTCTCCCGCACGCTCGGCGCACTCGCCGTTGCGGTATTCATCAGCGCACCGCTTGCCGCGGCCAGGGCGCAGGACAATCCGGTAGTTGCCCGCGCCAACGGCGTCGACATTCACGTCAGCGATCTCGCCTTTGCCGAGGCGGAGATCGGCTCGAACATGCCGCAGCAAATGACGTCGGACCAGAAGCGGGATTACCTGATCACCTATCTGGCCGATGTCATCGTGCTTTCACAGGCCGCGCAGCAGCAGAAGCTCGATGCCCGCGAGGACGTGAAGAGCCGGCTCGATTTCGACCACAACCGGGTGCTGATGGAAGCGCTCCTGCAAGACATCGGCCATACCGCCGTGACCGACGAGGCAATGCACAAGGTGTATGACGAGGCGGTCAAGCAGATGACCAACGAGGAGGAAGTGCACGCGCGTCATATCCTGGTGCCGACCGAGGACGAGGCCAAGGCGATCGAAGCCGAACTCAAGAAGGGTGCGGACTTCGCCGCTCTCGCCAAAGCCAAGTCGAAGGATCCGGGCGCCGCGGAGGGCGGCGACCTCGGCTATTTCACCAAGGACCAGATGGTCCCCGAATTTTCCGACGCCGCATTCAAGCTCGAAAAGGGCCAGATTTCCGATCCGGTGCACACGCAATTCGGCTGGCACATCATCCTGGTGGAGGACAAGCGGGTCAAACCGACGCCAACATTCGATCAGGTCAAGGGCCAGCTCGAGAACTATGTCGCGCACCGAGCGCAAGCGGAATACGTCGAAAAGCTTCGCAGCGCCGCCAATATCGAACGGCTCGACAAGCCGCCGGTGACGAATCCGGCATTGCTCAATCCGGGCGCCCCGACGAAGAAGTAGTCATCGAGAGACCGACCCTGTAAATCTTTACCGTCATCCTGGGGGCGGCCGCTGACGGATCCGGCCCGGAGTGGCGATTGCACCTCTCAGGGTGACGGAATGTCCACCGCGATTTCCCCCCTCTCGCCTAAAACCATCCCCGAAATGCCCGAAGTCGCCGGCGTGCGGCTTGCCACGGCGGCGGCCGGCATCCGTTACCGCGACCGGACCGACGTGATGCTGGCGGTGTTCGATGAGCGCACCAGCGTCGCCGGCGTGTTCACGCGCTCGAAATGTCCCTCGGCGCCGGTCGAGTGGTGCCGCGCGAGGGTCAAGGGCGGCCAGGCGCGGGCGCTCGTGGTCAATTCCGGCAACGCCAATGCATTCACCGGCCGGAACGGCCGCGAAGCCTGCGCGTTCACGGCCAAGCTTGCGGCCCGCGCGGTCGGCTGCAAGCTGACGGAGGTGTTTCTTGCCTCGACCGGCGTCATTGGCGAGCCGCTGCCGGCGCAGGCGTTCGACCACGTCATGGCAAGTCTGGTCGACGCTGCCGCGCCCGGCGCTTATGCCGAAGCCGCTCAGGCGATTATGACCACCGACACTTTCCCCAAGCTCGCCACAGCCAGTGCACGGCTTGGCGGCGCGACCGTCACCATCAACGGCTTCGCCAAGGGCGCCGGCATGATCGCGCCCGACATGGCGACAATGCTCTCTTTCATCTTCACCGATGCGCCGATCGCTCCGGCCGCATTGCAATCGCTGTTGCGCGAGGGCGTCGCCGATACTTTCAACGCCGTCACCATCGATGGCGATACTTCCACCTCAGACACTGTGCTGGCCTTTGCAACCGGCGCAGCGCCGGGCGCGCCGCGCATCGCCGGCGTCAACGATCCCCGCCTGGTGCCGTTCCGCAAGGCGTTCAATGCCGTGCTCGCCAACCTCGCCGAGCAGGTCGCGCGCGACGGCGAAGGGGCACGCAAGCTGGTCGAGATCGTCGTCGAGGGCGCGGTGTCGAAAGCGTCGGCGCGCCGGGTCGCGATGTCGATCGCCAATTCGCCGCTGGTGAAGACTGCGATCGCCGGCGAGGATGCCAACTGGGGCCGGGTGGTGATGGCGGTAGGCAAGGCCGGCGAGCCTGCCGACCGCGACCGCCTGGCGATCTGGTTCGGCGGCATCAGAGTCGCGCACAAGGGCGCGCGCGATCCGGATTATGACGAAGCC
The DNA here is from genome assembly GCA_035499475.1 of Xanthobacteraceae bacterium. Classification (GTDB taxonomy): domain Bacteria; phylum Pseudomonadota; class Alphaproteobacteria; order Rhizobiales; family Xanthobacteraceae; genus BOG-931. The sequence goes on from DATJYT010000013.1 coordinate 2,757, forward strand.
GCCGTTTCCGCTGCAATGAAGAAGCCGGAGATCGCGCTCAAGGTCGCGCTCGGCCTCGGCAAAGGGCGCGACCGGGTGCTGACGTGCGATCTCACCAAAGAGTATGTGGCGATCAACGGCGATTATCGGTCCTGAGCCGGCGACGCGGATCAACCTTCGCCAACCAACGGGGCGATCGGGGCGGCGCGCATGATTGGCCCAAAAGAGCTCTTAACATGCACCGCTTAGATCGAGATTGAGGGGGGAGTGAGCGCCAAACTTGTTCTGGTCGCCGCATGCGCCCTTATCGACACTGACGGCCGCGTGCTGATCGCGCAACGGCCGGAAGGCAAGTCGATGGCCGGGCTGTGGGAATTTCCCGGCGGTAAAGTCGAGTCCGGCGAGCGGCCGGAGCAATGCTTGATTCGCGAGCTGCGGGAGGAACTGGGCATCGCCGTCGAAGAAGAATGTCTCGCGCCGCTCACTTTCGCGAGCCACGCCTATCCCGACTTTCATCTTCTCATGCCGCTTTACGTCTGCCGGCGCTGGCAGGGAATTGTCGAAGCGCGGGAGCGGCAGCGGCTCAAATGGGTGCGGCCGACGGCGCTCCGGGACTATCCGATGCCGCCCGCCGACGAGCCGCTGATCTCGCACCTGACGACATTGTTGTGAGGACTACCGGCGCCTTGCTCTAACGACCCGTCTTTTCACCGGCCGAGATCTCGCGCGTACCCAGCGCGTCGGCGAGGCGCGTTTTTGCCGAGCCTGGCCGCAGCGGCTGCTGCTGATCGGGATGCGGCGCCCAGCCCGACAGCCAGACGATTTCGAAGGTGGCGCGTACGCGACCGTCGCCGTCGGCGAAACGCTCGGCATAAATCTCGGCCATACGCATCAGCGTGGCGCGGCGCAGCGGCGCGCGGCGACGATCGTTGAGCGCATTGGTCGCGCCCATGCGCCGCAGGTCGCGCATCAGCGCAAAGGCGGAGTCGTAACGCACGGTCAGACGGTCGACGTCAGTGACCGGCAGCGCAAATCCCGCGCGCTGCAAGAGGGCGCCGAGATCACGTAGATCGACGAACGGAGCGACTCGCGGCGAGATACCGCCCTCGACTTCGCTTTCAGCCGCGGCGAAGGAATGGCGCAGCTCCATCAAGGTGTCGCCGCCGAGGAGCGCGGCAAGAAATAATCCATCCGGCTTGAGCGCACGGCGGATTTGGACCAGCACGCCCGGCAAGTCGTTGACGAATTGCAGCGCCAATGCCGACACGACGAGATCGAGCGAGGCGTCGCGAAACGGCAAAGCTTCCTCATCGGCGACAATAAACTTTTCGGTGGACGCTGCGCCGCGATCCGGTACGGCGTCGACGGCGACGATCGTGTCGACCGAACCGAGCCGCGCCAGCGCGCGTCGTACCGCATCGCCGGGCGTCGCGAGATCGATCGCAAGCGCGAAGTGGCGCAGCACCGCGGCGAGGCGATCGGCAAGGTCCGCGGCCACGCGATCGAGCAGGAAAGTTGCAGGGCCCATCACCGCCGCGCGCTGCCGGCGGCGGCGCAGCAGTGCGCGATCGAAAATCAGCGGACCCGGCGGCGAGCCTTCAGCCATCAGCAGATTGTCTCACGTCTCGGGCGCCGCCGCGACGGTGGCGACGGCGATGACAACGGTCCTGCGGCACGATAGCGTTGCAGCATGGCAGAGCGCTCTCTCGCGTCACCGGGCATCGAACTCCCTGCGCGCCTCAGGCGTGCGGCGGGTGGAGCACGCTCGATGCTGCGCGCGGTCCTCGATCTCGCTTTGCCGCCGCTCTGCGCCGCCTGCCGCGAACCGGTCGAGGGCAAAGGCCTGTGCGCGGGCTGCTGGTCGAAGCTCTCGTTCATCACCCGCCCCTACTGCGAACGGCTCGGCATTCCGTTCGCTTACGACCCCGGCCCCGGCATATTGTCGATGGAAGCCATCGCCGACCCGCCGGCCTATAACCGCGCCCGTGCCGCAGTGCGGTTCGACGACGTATCGCGCGCGCTCGTGCACAACCTCAAATACGGCGACCGGCTCGATCTGGCGCCAATGATGGGACGCTGGATAAGCCATGCCGGCCGCGAACTGCTGGCCGAGGCCGACGCCCTGGTACCGGTACCACTGCATTGGCGCAGGCTTTGGGCGCGGCGCTTTAACCAATCGGCGATGCTGGCCACGAGAATCTCCGCCGAAAGCGGCGTGCCGGTGGCGACCTTCGCGCTCAAGCGCGTGCGCGCCACTGCGCAGCAGGTCGGGCTGACCCGTACCCAGCGATCAGCCAACGTTCAGGGCGCATTCCGGGTCCCCGACGAGGGCAAAGCCGCGGTCGCCGGCCGCAAGCTTGTTGTGATCGACGACGTCTTAACCTCTGGCGCCACGGTCGAAGGTTGCGCGCGGGCGCTCCTTCGCGCTGGCGCAGCAAACGTGGATGTGCTGGTTTTTGCCAGGGTTGCCGACCCGACGCGAACGTCCATATAAGTATAAGAATTTGATAAATCTTACGCATCACCATGGCGGCGGTCGACATCTATACCATCCGATACTGCCCCTATTGCCAGGAGGCCAAGGAGCTTCTCTCCCGCAAAGGCGTCACTTTTCATGAGATTGATGCCAGCGGAAATCGGGATATTCGCAAACAGATGATCGAACGTTCGAATGGCCGCAACACGTTCCCGCAGATTTTCATCGGCGACACCCATGTCGGCGGCTGCGATGACCTTTATGCGCTGGACGAGACCGGAGGTCTCGATCCGCTTCTTGCTGCAGTGAAAGGTTAGAGCGGATGAATGCGGCCAAGATCTCGACCTTCAAGGTCGGACTTATTCAAATGCGCTCCGGGCTGGAGCCGCAGGCCAATCTCGTTGCCGCGTTGGCGGCGGTCGATGAAGCCAAGCGCGCGGGCGTTCACTATGTGCAGACGCCGGAAATGACCAACATCCTGGCGCTCAAGCGCGAACATCTGTTCGCGAGCATCGTCGCAGAGGAGCAGGATCCGACGCTCGCAGCGCTGCGCGAGGTAGCGCGCAAGCTTGGGATCTTTGTTCATATCGGTTCGCTCGCCATCAAGGCGTCGCCGGAGAGGGCGGTGAACCGCTCGTTTTTGATCGATCGCAGGGGCGACATCGCCGCGCGCTACGACAAGATCCACATGTTCGACGTCGATCTTGCCGGCGGCGAGAGCTATCGGGAGTCCAACAATTATCGGGCCGGCGAGATGGCGGTGCTGGCTGACCTGCCGTGGGGCCGCCTCGGCATGACTGTCTGTTACGACCTGCGCTTTCCTGCGCTCTATCGCGCGCTCGCCGAGGCTGGCGCGTCGTTCCTCGCAATTCCGTCCGCGTTCACGCGGCAGACCGGCGAGGCACATTGGCATGTGCTGCAACGCGCCCGCGCGATCGAGAACGGCTGCTTCGTGTTGGCGGCCGCACAGGGTGGTAGACACGAAAACGGCCGCGAGACCTTCGGGCATTCACTGATCGTCGATCCTTGGGGCCGCGTCCTTGCCGAAGGCGGAACGGAGCCGGGCGTAATCGTCGCCGAGATCGACCCGGCCGAGGTCGCGGCGGCGCGCGCGAAGGTTCCTTCATTGCGGCACGGCCGGCGCTTTGAGGTGGTCGAGCCAATGGCCGAGCCGGCCTACCTGCACGCAGTTCGGGGAGCGCAATGATCCGTTACGCGCTCAACTGCGATCAGGGCCATGATTTCGAGAGCTGGTTCCAGAATTCCGCCGCCTATGACAAACAGGCCAAGCGGAAGCTGGTGAACTGTCCGATTTGCGGCTCGGCCAAGGTCGAGAAAGCAATCATGGCGCCGCGTCTCACTCGCACCGACGCGCCCGAGCCCGCCGCGCCGGCGCCAACGCCGCCGCCTGCCGCAACTCCGCCGGTTCCGGCGACGCCGGCTGGCAAGGCGCCTGTTGCGATCATGTCGTCGCCAGAGCGCGAACTGCGCCAAAAGCTCAAGGAGCTGCGCGAGCACGTGACCAAGAACGCGAGCTATGTCGGCGGGCGATTTCCCGAGGAAGCGCGCAAAATCCATTACGGCGAAGCCGAACACCGCTCGATCTATGGTGAAGCCTCCCCCGAGGAAGCAAAGCAGATGCACGAAGAAGGCATCGAGTTTCATCCGTTGCCGATTTTGCCGGATGAGATGAATTAGCTCGTCATTTCGACGGCGCGCCGAAGGCGCGGACACGGAATGACAATCAATGCACCAATATCAGCAGCACAATGCCGACGACGACCAGCGCCATGCCGGCGCCCTCGCGCGCAGTCGTGCGGTGGCCGAAGGCGAAGCGCGAAATAAGCTGCGCGAACAGGACCTCGATCAAAGCCAGCGTGCGAACGCTCGCGGCCGTCGCGATGGCAAAGGCGAGAAACCAGAACTGCGAAGCCAGCGCACCCATGAAGCCGGCAAACAGCGACGGTTTCCATTCGCGCACGATGGCCGCCAGCACGGCCCTGTCTCTGAGCCAAAGATAGAGCGACAGGGCGGCGGCCTGGAGGGCGAGCCCGATCACCAGCGTGAAAGTCGCCGCCATGACGAAGTTCGGCAAGTGCAGATCGAGGATCGCCCCGCGATAGCCGATCGCCGAAAGCGCAAACATTCCACCCGAGACCAGACCCAGAATCGTCGGCTTGATGCCTCCGATCATGCCGCCCGGTTTGGTCGACATGACGATAACGCCGAGCGTCGCCACCACGATCGCAATGACCATCGGCCACGTGACTGCATCGCCCAGAAAGATCAGGCCGAAAATCGCCACCTGGATCGGCTCGGTCTTGATATAGGCGATGGTGACGACGAACGAGCGTTCGCCCATGGTGGCGAGCATCAAAGCGGTGGCGGCGATTTGCGCGGCCGCACCGTCAAGAAGCCACGGCCAGAACGTCCATCCCGGATGCGGCAACGGCACATTGGTTCCGAACACCAGGCCGAGCAGGAAGACGACCGAGAACGGGAAGCCGAACAGAAACCGGACGTGCGTGGCGCCGACGGTGCCGAGGCTTGTCGTCAATTCGCGCTGCATGGCGTTGCGCACGGTTTGCGAGAATGCAGCGATGACCGTGAAGATCGCCCAAAGCCAGCCAGACAGCATCAGCCGGCTTTCTCCGCAACAACCATGTAATTGACGTCGGTATCGGCCGAGAGTTGCCAGCGATCGGCCAGCAGATTGTAGACGATGCCGGTCTCGTCGGTAATCTCCATGCCGCTTTGCTCGATCGCGATCTCGAGTTCGTTCGGGGTGACGAACTTGTCCCATTGATGGGTCCCGCGCGGCAGCCAGCGCAGGATGTATTCGGCGCCGACGATCGCCAGCGCAAAGCTCTTCATGGTGCGGTTGAGCGTGGCGACGAAGAAAAGCCCCTCGGGCCTCACCATCGCGGCGGCGAGATCGACAAAGAGACCGATGTCGGCGACATGCTCGACGACTTCCATCGCCAGCACGACGTCGAACGCCTCGCCGGATTCCGAGAGCGCCTCCGCCGTGGTGTTGCGGTAGTCGATCGAAAGACCCGATCGCGCCGCATGGTGCTGCGCGACCGCGATATTGTTCTCCGACGGATCGATGCCGACCACCGCCGCGCCGAGCCGCGCCAGGGGTTCGGAGAGAATGCCGCCACCGCAGCCGATGTCGAGCATGCGCAGCCCGGACAAGCTGTCGAGCCGCTTTGGATCGCGATCGAAGTGCGCGGCGGTGCGATCGCGAATATAGGCCAAGCGGACGGGATTGAACTTGTGCAGCGGCGCCATCGGCCCGCGCGCGTCCCACCATTGCGATGCGAGGCGCGAGAACCGCGCAACCTCGTTCTCGTCAACGGTACCCGCCGTTTGCCGGTCACGATCCATGGGTCGCTTCTCTAATCCCCTCCCCATTGTGGGGAGGGGTTGGGGGTCAAAGGAAGCCTAAGCGCTCGCGCGCTTGCGCTTGAAGTGGCCGTAACCGGGCCGGTAGCTCTTTTCGTCGAGGAACTGCTTCATGCCTTCCTCGCGGCTGTTTTCCTTGTCGTTGTATTTCAACGCATCGCTCTTGGCGTTGAGATAATCATTGGCCTGCGGCTCGTTCATGAAGCGCACCGCGCGGATCGCCTCCTTGGTGTAGCGCAACGCGGCAGGGCTCTTTTGCATGAGCTTCTGGGCGAGCTTGATGGTCTCTTCGCGCAATCTGTCCTTCGGATAGGAGAAATTGATGAAGCCCATTTGCTTCGCCTGCTTGCCGTCGAAGGCGTCGCCCGTGCAGGCATAGTAGAGCGCGTCGCGATAGTTCATCGTCTGCGCCACGTTCCAGGACACGATGCCGCCCGGCAGGATGCCCCAGTTGATCTCGGAAAGGCCGAACATGGCGTCGTCGGCGGCAAGCGCGAAATCGCAGGCGGTCACCTGCGTGAAGGCGCCGCCGAAGCAATAGCCATTGACCATGGCGATGGTCGGCTTGGGAAAGGTCGAAAGTTTCTGCCAGCGCCACTGGTTTGAAGCATGACGCAGCTTGTGGCGCGCTGCGGCGTTGCCGGAATTGGCTCGGAAGTAAAGCTTGATGTCCTGTCCGGCGGAGAAAGCCTGATTGCCGGCGCCGGTGAGAACGAGAATTTCGGTCTCCGGATCGACCGCCAGTTCATCAAGGACCTCGTCCATTTCGAGATGGACTTGCGGGCTCATGGCATTGCGCTTGTCGGGCCGGTTGATCATCAGCCAAGTGATGCCGTGATCCTTCTCAACGGCAATGGCTTCGTATTTTTTCGCGGACATGGTTTTCTCCCTTTGTGTTTGGATGGCTCATTCAACAGGTGATGATGGATTCGAGCAAGGCCGGCATCACCTTGTTTTCAATTCGATGTCGTGGCCTTTCTCGAGGCATAAGTCGCGATTGCCCGCACGGTGCGCAGTGTCTTATCGACCTCTTGAAGAAAGCCGATGTTCGGCAACTGCGCGCGCAGCGCGCGGCTATAGTCATTCAGACCGTGCGAGATCATGGTGACATGCACGATCGGCTTTTTGGTGTGCGGCGCCAGCGCATTGACGGCGTGCAGATTGGCTTCCTTGCGCTCCGATCCAGGCCCGCGCGGCAGCTCTTCCTGCAGCAGCAGAATGTCGATCGAAGGATCGTCCAGCATGGCGTTGACACATTCGATATAGACGTCCTTGCTGCCGAGCCCGGCGAATCCGGAATCGAGCGGATTGCCGATAATGGTGCCGACGCCGAGCACGGTTTCGAGCCGCTTGCGCGTTGCCGGCGCAAGCGGCGGGAACTCAAGATCGTTCGCCGCAGCCAAATCGAGCAGAAGACCGCGCAGCGCGCCCGAAAAGGTGATGCCGCCGAGCCTGGCGCCGCGCGGCAGCGGCACATGGGTCAGGAATTCGACCGTCTCGACGACATCGTCGAGCGTGCGCACGCGGATGATGCCGGCTTCGGCGGCCAGTGCATCGAACTCCTCCATCGACCCTGCAGCGGCGCCCGTATGGGCAAGCGCGGCTTCGCGGCCCTGCGGCGAGGCGCCGAGCTTGACCGCCACCACCGGCTTGCCGGCGCCGCGCGCCAACGCGCAGGCAGCCCGCAGATGGTCCGCATCACGCACGCCTTCGAAATAGCAGACAATAACCTGAATTCCCGGAAGCGTTGCGTAGTAAGCGATGTAGTCGGCGGTCGTCAGACCGGCCTCGTTGCCGGACGTCACCATCGAGGTCGTGACGATGCCGCGCTCTTCAAGCGTGCGCTTCATCGCCATCGCCAGGCCGCCCGATTGCGCCACGATCGCGACAGGCCCCGGAGCGATCCGATGCGGGCGATCATCCGTCAGCGTCATCAGCCGCGACGGCGCGTGAATGTTGCCCATGCAGTTCGGACCGGACACCGCGAGTCCGGTCTCGGCGATGACGGCGCTCAAAGTTTGCGCCAAAGCCTTGGCGGCCGGGTCCTGGGCCTCGCCAAAACCCGAAGACATCACGGTCGCGCTGCGGGCGCCGGCCTTCGCCGCCGCGCGCAACGTGTCCGGGACATGCGGCGCCGGAATCACCACGACTACGTGGTCGGGCGGCTCGGGCAGTTCGTCAAAGGACCGGTAGCAGCGCATATTCCAGACCGCTCCACGGCGCGGATTGAGCGGATAGACGGGGCCCGGAAAGTCGTAGCGCTTGAGATTCTGGAACGCGCGCATGGCCCAGCTCGTCGGCGCATCACTCGCCCCGACGATGACGACATTGCGCGGATTTAGAAGCGCTCCGACCTTGGCCTGTGCGGCCGGCAGGGATGGCTGCGATGAAATCGGCCGCTCGGAATCGTTCACGCAACACCCCGACCTGGAATGAGCCGCCTCGATCGCTGCCCACTATGGCGCATCAACGGGCCGCATCCCACACCCCAAAATGCGCCGATAACGCACGTTGCACTCACCTGCAACCTGAACCAGGATAGGCTCCGAAACCGCGCCAAGCATTAGCGGAACTGGGAGGGAGCAATGCAAAAATTCTCGATGGGACTTGCCGGTCTCGCCCTGGCTGTATTCGCGGCCGGGCCGGCCAATGCCCAGGACACGGTCAAGGTCGGCATCATCAACGAATATTCCGGGCAGTTCGCCGACACCGGGGCGCAGATCGACAACGGCATCAAGCTTTACGTCAAGCAGCACGGCGATACCGTCGCCGGCAAGAAGATCGAACTCATCCGCAAGGACACCGGCGGCATCGCGCCCGACGTCGCCAAACGGCTGGCGCAGGAACTCGTGGTGCGCGACAAGGCGGACATCTTTGCCGGCTTCTCGTTGACCCCGAATGCGCTGGCCGCCGCCGATATTTCCGCCGAGGCGAAGAAGTTCATGGTGGTCATGAACGCCGCCACCTCCATCATCACCACCAAGTCGCCCTATATCGCCCGCACCTCGTCGACGACGCCGCAATTGAACTACACGCTCGGGCGATGGGCGGCGAAGAACGGGCTCAAGAAGATTTATACGATGGTTTCGGACTATGGACCCGGCATCGACGCCGAGACCTGGTTTCAGAACGGCTTCAAGGAAGGCGGCGGCCAGATCATCGGCTCGGTGCGCTTCCCGGTCGCCAATCCTGATTTCTCGGCTTTTATCCAGGCCGCGAAGGACTCCAATCCGGACGGCATCTACATCTGGATTCCGGGCGGCACGCAGCCGGCCGCGGTCGGCAAGGCGCTCGCAGAGCGCGGAGTCGATCCGTCGAAGGTCAAGGTGCTCGGGCAAGACGCGCTTGGCGACGAGACCGCACTCAAGAGCATGGGCGACGTCTCGCTCGGCATCATCACCGTCTCCGACTACGACTATTCCCACAAGTCGCCCATGAACCAGGCATTCGTCAAAGCCTTCAATGACGAATTTCACCGCAACCCCGACTTCTTCGCGATCGGCGGCTATGACGGCACGCATCTCATCTACGAGACGCT
>DATJYT010000014.1:0-16748 GCA_035499475.1 Xanthobacteraceae bacterium
TGGGATTTCTTTATTACGCTGGCAAAGGGGTCCGGCGCGACAATCGGCAATCACTGACTTGGTTCCGCCTGGCAGCCGAGGCCGGGCAGCCGACCGCACAGTATTATCTTGGCGTGCAATACTTCTACGGGCTTGGAACCGATCGCGACTTCGCCGAGGCCTATTCCTGGTGCGATATCGCGCTCACTAACGGCTACTCGGAAGGCTTGTCCTGCCGGGACGCAGCAGAGCTGAAAATGTCGCCGGATGATCAACGCCGGTCCGCGCAGCTAACGGCCGAATTCTTCCGTTCCCACGAATTCCGCAACTAAGCTGCGTCGATCGTGCGATTCTCGCAGCGAGCAGCCATCGCGATGACTCTCTAGCGTTCAGTTTAGAACGCCAAAAATCGACTTGAGCGGCGTCCCGTTTTGGCCCAATCTTACCATAAAGAGCAGGGACACGCCCGCGCGTCGGATGGCAACGTCCGCAGCGGATGCGCAACTGCCGGGGAATGCGGGAAACACTCGAGGAGAAGGCAATGTCAGAAGATTGTCGGACATCGCACGCCTGCGATTCTGATGCGCACGACGATCGTCAAGCGAGCAGCGGCAATGCGCTGTCCGAGATCGCTCGTACCAAGGCATCGCGCCGCAGCTTCATCAAAGGGGTCATCGCATCCGGTGCGACGCTAGGCGCCACCGGTTATCTGTTCCGCGCCGGAACGGCCGGAGCAGTCACCGCCGGCGCCGTGGAGCGGCTGGTCAGCCTGAAAGTGAACGGTCAGACCCGACGCGTCGATGTATTGCCGCACGAGACGCTCGCCAACACCCTTCGCTATAAGCTCGGGCTGACCGGCACCAAGCTCTCCTGCGATCGCGGCGAGTGCGGTGCCTGTACCGTCATCGCCGGTGACACCCCGATCTACTCCTGCACAACGCTGACGCATGCCGTAGCCGCCAAGGAGATCACCACGATCGAAGGCGTCGCCAAAAATGGCGAACTGCACCCGGTGCAGAAAGCCTTCATCGCCGAAATCGGCCCGCAATGCGGGTTCTGCACGCCGGGCCAAGTGATGTCGGCGGTAGCGCTCTTGAAAGCAAATCCCCATCCGACGATCGAAGAAGCGCGGCGAGCCATGTCTGGCAACCTGTGCCGGTGCGGTTCCTACAACCAGTACCTGGCCGGTGTGATGCGCGTGGCGCAGGGAGGCTGAAATGGCTGATTACAAGCTCGTAGGCAAGAATTTCACGCCGCCGGACATGGTGGCCAAGGTAACCGGAACCGCCAAGTATTCCGAGGATTTTCAAGCCGAAGGCATGTTGCACGCGAAAATGTTGGTGTCGCCGATGCCGCATGCCCGCGTGCGCAATATCGACGCCTCGGCGGCTATGAAGATGAAGGGCGTCGTCGCCATCATCACGCCCGACGACGTGCCGCAATTCCCGCCCCCTGTCGATCCGATCCTGTATCGCGAGCCGGTCTATGCGGGCGCGCCAATCGCTGCGGTCGCCGCGGAGTCGGAAGAAATCGCCGCGGCCGCCATTGAGGCCATCAAGATCGACTTGGAGCAGTTGCCGCATGTCGTGGATCCGCTCGACTCGCTCTATCCGGGCGGCGTCAACGCCTTCAGCGGCGGCAATGTCGCCAACGTCAAGCTGCCGTTACAGACGGTGAAGTGGACCGCCAAGGACTTCCAGGGCTTCGATCAGGGCAAGATGCCGATGGGCAAGCCCGCGGAGGAGTGGCACTACGGCGATCTCGATGCCGGTTTTGCCAAGGCCAAGGTGATCATTGAGCGCAGCTTCCAGACCGCCGGCACATCGCACCATTCGATGGAGCCGCGCTCCAACATGTCTTACTGGCAGAACGGCAAGTGCTACGTGCACGGCTCGATGCAGAGCCAGTCATTCGTGGTGCCGATCATCGCGCGTTATCTCGGCATCAAACCCGAGGATTTGGTGTTCGTCGCTGAGTACTGCGGAGGCGGATTCGGCTCCAAGGGCACCGGCTATCCATTAGTGGCGATCTCGGGACATCTCTCCAAGAAGGCCAACGGTCGACCGGTGATGCTGCGGGTGACGCGCGAGGAGGAATACGCCAACGGCTCCGGCCGCGCCGGCTTCCAGGGCTGGGCCAAGATCGGCTTTGCCGAGAACGGCCGCATCACGGCGTTGGATGTCTTCGTGGTGCAGGACAATGGCCCCAATATCGGCTTCTGGGACTTCCGCAACTGTGGTGAAACGGCCCAGATCGTTTATCAGCCGGAAGCGATGCGGTGGCGTGGCACCGCGGTCCTGACCAATACGCCGCCGCGCGGTCCCCAGCGCGGTCCGGGCGAGAACCAGACCGCGATGACGCTCGAGCCGATGATGGATGAAGCGGCCCGGCAGCTCGGCATCGATCGGCTGGAACTGCGGCGCGTTAACGCTCCGGACAACGACGGCTTCGAGGGCGAAGATGCCAAGGGCAAGCTCACCAGCGCCTATCTGAAAAATGCCCTGGCCAAGGGCGGTGAGCTGTTCAAGTGGGAAGAGAAGAAGAAGTTGTCGGGTCAGCGCAATGGCAACAAGGTCATCGGCGTTGGCATCGGCAGTGCTTTCCACGCCGGTGGTTCGAACGGGTTTGATGGCCTCGTTCGCATCCTTCCGGACGGCAAACTCTACGTTCATACCGGCGTCGGCAACCTCGGCACCTATTCGTATGCGGCGACCTCCCGCGTTGCAGCCGAAGTGCTCGGCTACAATTGGGACAACGTCGTCATCGTCCGCGGCCGCACCGACAACCATCTGCCATGGATGATCGGCCAGTTTGGCTCGAACACCACCTACACGGCCTCGCGCGGCATGTACGTGGCGGCGATGGATGCCAAGAACAAGCTCATCGAGATCGCCGTCCAAAAATTGGGCGGCGGCGCCGACGACTACGTCCTCAAGGACGAAAAAGTCGTTCACAAGACCGACGCGTCCAAGTCGATGAGCTTCCAGGATGCGGCCAAGGCGGCGATCGAGATTGGCGGCAAGTTCTCCGGCAAGGAGATGCCGATCGACATCAATCCGCTGACCAAGGCATCGGTGACAGGTTTGGCGGGAACCGGCCTGATCGGCGTTGCCAAGGACACCCTGCCGAAACGCGGACTGGTGCCGGCCCTCGTCGCCGGCTTTTGCATGATCGAACTTGATACCGAGACTGGTTCGTTCGAGATCAAGGAATATCTCGGCGTCGCCGATTGCGGCACGGTGTTGCATCCGGATGGCCTGCAGTCGCAGATGCTTGGCGGCAGCATGATGGGCTTCGGCCTCGCGACGACCGAGCACATCGTCTACGATCACGAGCTCGGCCTGCCGGCCAATGTCCAGTTCGACCAGGCCAAGCCGCAGACCTATCTCGACATGCCGAAGAACTTCCACTGGGCTGCCGTCGATGAGCCGGACCGCGACAACCCTGTCGGCGTCAAGGGAATCGGTGAACCAATCATGGGCGCGGCCGCGTCTGCGTTGATCAACGCTATCGCGGACGCGCTAGGTGGGCAGTACTTCCACCGCACCCCTGTGGTCCGCGACATGATCGTCAACGCACTTGCCAAGCGTCCGCAGTCTTATCGGGCGCTGCAAGCCAACACGATGTAATGAAGGAGCCCAGCCATGATGATCAAGGATGTCATTCCGGGCTTCGAACTCTACCGGCCCACCACCGTTGCCGACGCTGTCGGACTGCTCAACCAGCACAAGGCTGATGCCTGGAAGCTTGCAGGCGGCAATGACTCGCTGTCCTGGTTTAAGGACCGCATCAAGCGGCCGAAAGTCGTCATCGAGCTGACCGGCATTGCCGAGATGAAGGGTGTTAAGGAGACTGCGGACGGGATCGAAATCGGTGCGCTGACCACGATCAGCGAGATTGAAAAAAACCCGATTGTCAACAAAAGCTATAAACTGCTGGCGGAAGCCGCCGGCAGAGTAGCCAGCCCGCAGATCCGCAACACCGGCACCATCGGCGGCAACGTTTCGCAGGATGCGCGGTGCTGGTACTACCGGTCGGGCCTGCCCTGCTATCGGGCCGGCGGCAACACCTGTTTCTCCGATACGCCGCAGGGGCAGAACCGCGAGCACGCTCTGTTCGACGCCAACCGCTGCGTGGCGGTGTCTCAATCCGACTTGGCACCGACCATGATCGCGCTTGATGCCAAGATGGTCATTCACAACGCCAAGGGTCAGCGAGTGGTCGCCGCGCAAGACTTCTTCGTCGGGCCGCGCATCGATATCACGCGGCTGACGCAATTGCAGCCCGAGGACCTGCTGGTCGCTATCCGCATTCCGAAGGAGTGGGCCGGAGTGCGATTCTATTTCGAGAAGGTGACGGATCGCAACACGTGGGACTTCGCGTTGGTCAATGTCGCTGCTGCGGTGAAGACAGATGCCGGAGGCGCAGTGCAGGATGCGCGCATCGCCGTCGGCGGGGTGGCGGCAACGCCGCGACGCTGCGGCATGGCCGAGCAGACCATCAAGGGCCACAAGGTCGACCAAAGCCTCGCAGAGCTTGCTGGCCAATCAGAAATACGCGGCGCCCATCCGCTAAACTACAATCACTTCAAGATCCCACTGATGGCGAGTCTCGTGATGCGCGCGGTGCGGGACGCGAAGGCCTGACGCAGCGCACTTTGTCATGCCCGGTCCGGGATTTCGGTATGCCGAATGAATTCGGTCGACCCAAGCCCGGGCCGGCGGTGTTTTGGCCGTCCAGGCACGATCCCGAGAGAATTTAGGAGTAACGATGGCCGATTTTTCAGTTGGCATCGTCGGTCTGGATTCTTTGGGGTCGGCGCTGACACGCCGGCTGGATCAGCAGGGCATTGGCCATACGGCGACCGACCTGAACGCGCGGCTGCTGCAGTCGCATCTGGCTGGCGGCGGCAGCGCACCGGCCGGTTCACCTTACGACTTGGCGCAACTCTGCGATTTGATCCTACTCACCGAGACCAGCGATGAGACATTGCGAGAGTCGGTGTTGGGCTCGGTCGGGCTGGTCCACGCGCTGCGCCCGGGAACGATCATTGTCGACATGAGCGATGGCTCGCCGCAGGCCGGACCGGCATTGGCGCGCGCGCTGTACAGCAAAGGCGCGATATGGATTGAGGCGACGCCGGTCGGCGGCCCGCAGGAGCTGCGCGCGGGCAAACTCACGCTGTTGACGGCGGGTGCGGCGGACGCACTCGAAAGAATAACGCCCGTACTGCGCACATTCGCGGCGAAAATTCTTCGTCTCGGCGAACTCGGCACCGGACCGCTCGCCAAGGCGCTGGCATCGGCGTTCGGGGCGGTGTCGATCGCAATCCACGCCGAGATGCTCATTGTCGCAAAAATGGCCGGGCTCGACCCCACCGGTGTGCTCGATGCGCTGTCGCTGCTGGCGCCAGGCATGGGCACCGCGCCGGCGGCCGTGCGTACGCAAGTGCTGACGGGCCGCTATGACTCGGATCTGTCGAGCCGGCGCCTGCAAGAAGATATCTGCCGGGTGCTGGATGCGGCGCGCACGGGTGCGGTCCCGACGTTGTTCCTGCCGCTGCTGCAGGCGGCCGCGGCCGCTGCCAGCCATTCGCCGCATGCGACCGGCGGTGCCTTGGATATCGCGCGCTGGATGGCCGACAATGCCGGCATTGAATTTACCGACGCGTCGCCCGCTGCGGTTTCAAACCAAGCGGAAAGCGCTGCAGCCGCTTCGTCCTCCTAACTGAGGCACCCCCCATGCAATTCTTGCGTTACTCGAGATCGATCTATGGCGGCCAGGATCAACTGATCGGCGCTTCGTGGGACCTGTTACCGTGGTTCGTCGGCGCGGCTGCGGCGTTCATCATCCTGCACGCCATCCTCAGCGCAGTCGCCAACCGCCGACGCCGGCCGTCACGATAGTGGAAAAGCCCGATGAACGAGATTGCAACCCGCGACCTGCAAGCCGCAACCAAGGACCCGGAGCACGTAGTGCGTCATCAGCCGCTTGATCGTCTTTATCATTGGCTGATGGCAATTTGCGTCTTCATCCTGATGGGTACCGCATTCCTGCCAATTCTCGGCATCAAGTTTGAATGGCTCGACATTCATTGGATAACCGGCGTGGCGCTGGCCGCCCTGGTGTTGTTCCATATCGTGCGCGCCCTGTTCTTCCAGGATTGGCGCAACATGTGGATCGGCATCACCGATCTGCGCGAGATGTGGGGCGACGTCTACCGCCTGTTGGGCGGACAGGCGAGACAGCAGCTGCCGGGCAAATACGATGCGGCCCAAAAGCTCTACCATCTTGGCGTCGCCGTGGTGGTGTTGTCGGTGGTCGGCACCGGTCTTTTGATGCTGTTGAAGATCGACACGCCGCTGTGGCGGCGAAACCCATATTGGTTCTCGGCCGACACCTGGGGCATGATCTATGTCATCCATGGCATGGCGGCGATGACCATCGTCGCCATCGTGCTCGTGCACATCTATTTCGCGGTGCATCCCGATCAATGGTATTTGACGCCGTCCATGTTCCGCGGCTGGATCAGCCGCGCGGACTACGACCGGCACCACGATCCGACGCGCTGGAAAGCATGAATGCAACGCCGGCGATTGTTTCGGCCTCAATTACCCAGGGATCCATCATGGCCTCGACCGAGCCGGACAAGTCGCAGAATGTCTCCACCGCGATCGACGTGATCGAAGCGACCTACGAATTGACGCTGGCCTACGCTGCCCAGGGACGCGAGCCCGAAGAAAACGATCCGCTCGGTATCCGTCAGGCGCTGCATCGCGCCGATATTGCTCTTGACATCTTGGCGGCGGCCGCGCCGGCCGACTTCGGTTCGCCCGGCGGCGGCGTCGCACAGGCGACCGCCGACATGCTCGCCGTGCTGCGCCAGGACATCGCTCACGCGCGCGCTGCGATCCGCTTCGTTCTGGCGCAACGGCAGATCGGTTCGCAGATCATCGACAACCTCAACGCCTCAATTCACGTCCGCTCACTGCTCACCGATATTTTTCTGCTCGATGAAGCATTCGAGCGACAACCCGGCTTCTGACACGAGCGGCACCTTCTTTCGCAGCAAACGAGACAAATCGTGGCCCAAACAGGCCATCATTGCGATTTGATCTTCGCCGCCTTGATCAGCGGCCACCACTTTTCGATCTCGGCTTTCTGAAACGCCGCGAAAGCCCGCGGCGTCTGCTCGTCGGCCGGCGGGATGTCCTGGCCAAGCTCGTGAAAGCGCACGGCGACGTCGGGATCCGCCATCGCGTCCATCGCCGCGTCGCTGAGCTGATCGATGATCTCCTTGGGCGTGCCCGCAGGCGCCCACAGCCCATGCCAGACCGAAATGGTGAAATTCGGCAGGCCGGCTTCCTCGAAGGTCGGAATCTCCGGCGCCGAGGCTAACCGCGCCTTGGCGGTGACTCCGAGAGCCCTGATCCTGCCGGCGCGCACCGCGGGCAGCGAATTCGCCACCTGATCGAACATGAAGTCGACCTGGTCGGCCATCAGGTCCTGCATCGCCGGCGCGGCACCACGATAGGGAATGAAGTGAAAATCGGTCTTGGTCGCAGACTGAAAATAAACGCCGCTGACGTGCTGCTGGCTGCCGACGCCGGCGGTCGCTTGCAGCGCCTTGCCGGGATTGGCCTTCAGCCAGCCGATGAATTCCATGAGATTATTCGCCGGCACCTTGTTGTTCACGACGAGAAGCTGCGGCCCGCTCACCAGCCGCGCCACCGGCGCGAAATCCAGGAGCAGATCGTAGGGCAAGTCATACACGGCGCCGTTGACGACGTTGGTGCTCCACTGCCCGATGCCGATCGTGTAGCCGTCGGGGTCGGCGCGTGCGAGGCGCCCCATGCCGATCGTGCCGTTGGCGCCGCCGATATTCTCGATCACGATGGGCTGACCCAGCGCCTGCGACATGTAATCCGCCATGATGCGGCCGAACGTGTCGGTGGGACCGCCGGGCGGAAACGGCACCACCAGGGTAATCGGCCGCGTCGGATAGTCGCGCGCGCGAAGCGGCGATGGCGAGGAAAATGCGGCGGCGCAAACGACGCCCACCAAGGCCAACCGCAGCCACCTCATCGCAGTCCTCCGGCGCAACGCGACGCTACTCTATTCGCACCCGCAACGTTTCCACTATAGTTTATGGTTTCGCCGCGGGCGACCGTTTGCCGCCGCTTGTTCCGGATCGGGTCTCATGATTTCAGCGCCATCGCCGACCAGCATGGCCCTGCTGCTGGGGCTGAGTTTCTTTCTCGGCCTGGCATTCGAGGATTTTTTTGCTCACAGCGACACGCGACGCCCCGGAGGCGTGCGCACGTTTCCGATGCTCGCGCTTGCCGGCGGCATCCTCTACCTGTTCGATCCGGTGCATTTCGTTCCGTTCACCGGCGGACTGCTGGTGTTGGGCGCGTGGCTCGTCGCCTACTACCGCGGCCATGTCGGCGAGCGTGACGAGACGGACGAGCCCAATGTCGGCATCGTTGTCCCGCTGCTCAATGTTCACGCTTATCTGCTCGGCGCCGTTGCGCTCGCGCTGCCGCCCTGGATCGCGGTGACGGTCACGGTGACGGCGGTGCTGCTGCTTACCGGCCGCGACAAGCTTCACGCCCTGGCGCGGCAGATCGACGTCAAGGAGATCATCACCGCCGGCGAGTTTCTCATTCTCACCGGCATCGTCCTGCCGCTGTTGCCGGCGACGCCGGTGACGACGCTCACCGCCATCACGCCGCGCCAAGTCTGGTTGGCGCTCGTCGTGGTGTGCACCTTCTCCTACGTAAGCTACCTGGCGCAGCGCTATTGGGCGGCCGCCGCCGGCGGCCTGTGGATGGCGGCACTGGGCGGCCTTTATTCGTCGACTGCGACGACGGTTGTACTGGCGCGCCAGGCGAAAGCCGATCCCGCTGTCCGCCGCCACGCCCAGGCCGGGATCACGCTTGCCACCGCCATCATGTATGGGCGCATCCTGGCCATCATCGCCATCTTCAACATGCCGCTGGCGCGCTCGCTGGCGCTGCCGCTCGGGGGACTATCGCTGGTGGCGCTCGTCATCTGCGCGCTGCAGTACTGGGTCTTGGTGCCGGCGCGACAGGACGATGCGCCGAAAACGCCGATGCAGCTGGAAGCCAGCGGCAATCCGTTGGAGCTCGGCGCCGCGGCAATATTTTCGCTGCTTTTCATCACGACGTCGCTCGTCTCGACCTGGGCGACGAAGCAGTTCGGCGTCACCGGCATTTTCTCGCTGGCGGCGATCGTCGGCGTTTCCGATATCGACCCATTCGTGCTCAACCTCGCCCAAGGCGGCCTGAGCGATTTGTCCAATGCCACACTGGCGGCGGCAATCCTGATCGCCTCGTCATCCAACAATATCCTCAAGGCGCTCTATGCGGCGTGTTTCGCCGGCGGCCGCGCCACTGCGCCGAGCGCCGCCGCGCTGGCGATCCTGGCAGTCGCCGGCGTCGCCGTGGCTTGGGTCGTCGGGCACTTGCCGCTGTAACGCGGCGCGATCAAATCAGCGGATGGTCTGGTCGCTCTGGAATCCCGGCGCCAGCTCGCATTTCTGTCCCGCCGCTTCGCGCTGCACCTGTCTTTCCTGAGTGAGCACGGATTCAAAATCGGGACGATAGGCGATATTGCCGATCACGGTGCCGACGCCGCCGTCGCTGGCTTTGTCCTGAAGATTACGCAGTTCCTTTTCGCGAGCCTGAAGCGCTTTCATCTGCGCCACGAGATCGTTGCAATGCATGACGCTGTATTTGCCCGGATCGACCATGAATGAACCGGGATCGCTCCCGCACCCCGCGAGCGCGATGGCGGCGAAGCCGCATGCCGCCGCGATGCGACGCGCTCGGGGGCCGAGGCGAGAACACGCGGATGCAACCTGCATCAGGCTCATTGCCTTCTTCTCCCGACAGGCGTCGGTGAACAGGATCATCGCAGCGCGCCCAAACACAAACCTAGGAAGCGTGAAGCCGCTCCCGAAAATCCGCCAATCCCAGCGCCACCCGTTTGCTTGCAGTTTGGTACGCCGCAATTAAGGCCGACGCCACCGGCGAGGTGAACGCAGCGCCCGCTGTTCGGAGCGCCTGTTATCGAAACTTGATCTTAGTTGCGACCGGATCGGTGAAAGCCACGCCGACGGCAGTCCCGTCGCGCCACGCCAGCCGGCAAAGCCGCCGCGAAGAGCCGGTCGGCGTGAGCAGCAGCACGAACTGCTCCGGCAGCTCGGACTCGCTCTCCAGCTTGACGCGTGCACCGGTCTCCGAAACATCCGACAGCGAGCACGGAATCTGCGTGCCCTTTTTATCGATCAAAATGCGGGCTTTGTAACGAAGCGTCCGGCGTGGCTTCCGGCGCTGGTTGGCGCTGTTGCGTGCTCTTTCGGCGGCCTCGCCCATCTGCAATCCCCTGCCGACCGTTCGATCCGCACCACGGCACGACGCTTCAACGTAAGTTCGGGCCATTAACGGCGGGTAAATCGAATGTCGCCGGAGCTGTTGAGATCGGCGCAGCGCAAAGCCTCGGCGAGGACGACATGCTGCGCTGGGCAATCAATGATCGGCCCTGTCAGAAGCGCGGCCTTTGCCGGGGGACAATCAGTTGCCTTTCATTGTTCCACGACAGTCGCGTATTGCCTCAATACACGTGCTACAGTTTGGCCGCCTGCCCGGCTCGGATTGAGGAGGCCGCCATGAAGCGTCGCCTTTTGCTTCAGCTATTTGCCTGCGCGATGATGGCGCTGCCCGGCGGAGCCTTGGCGCAGCCGGTGACGAAAACCTATCGTCTTGCATCCCTGACGGTCGGCAGCCCAATTCCGCTCAACAGCCCGAACGCCTCGGCGATCCTGCCGATATTGGCGCAACATGGCTACAGCGTCGGGCAAAACTTGGAATATCAGCCGTATGGAGCAGCCTTACAGACCGCGCTGCTTCCGCAACTGGCCCAGAGCATCGCGGCCAACAAGATTGATGCCGTTGTTGCTTTCGGCTATCCGGCCGCCGCGGCCATGAAGGGTACTGGCATTCCGACAGTTGTGGCGGCCGGCGCGGGCGACCCTGTCGCAACGGGTCTCATCCAAAGCCTGGCGCATCCGGGCGGCAACATTACCGGCATATCGGATAACGCCGCGATGCTCAGCACGAAGCGTCTCGACCTCCTCAAGCAATCTGTTCCGAAAATACGAAAGGTCGCGATGCTATGGAACAAAAGCGATCTTGGCATGACGTTGCGCTATCAATCATCCGCCGACGCAGCCAAAGCGCTTGGAGTCACCGTTCAACCGCTTGGGGTCGGCGAACCTGACGACTTCGGCGACGCGTTTTCCGCCATGGACAAAAATCCACCTGACGCGATCTTGATGGTTTCCGATCCCTTGACGATCCTCAATCGCGCGCGCGTCTTCGAATATGCCAACGCCCATCGCATCCCCGCGATCTACGAGAACGATCCTTATGTGCGCGCAGGCGGCTTGATGTCCTACGGCGCGGATCCGAAGGAATCTTTTGGCAGGGCCGCTTCGCTCATCGAACGCATCTTCAAGGGCACAAACCCGGCGGATTTGCCGTTTGAAGAACCGACGCGATATTTATTCGTGATCAATCTCAAGGCCGCCAAACTCATCGGCTTCGACTTTCCGCCGAACGTGCTCGCGCTCGCCGACGAAGTGATCGAATAAAGTTTCTCGCAGCGCATGGCCTGATATTGGCCTCGCGGTTCGAGGGCGAAAGCGTGCTGCCGCACATTGCACTGAGGGCACCCCAATTCATGCCTCACGCGACATTGATGACATGCGGCCGCCGAGCCGGCGGCGGCCCTATGGCATTGCGTGACGATATTGTTACAATTCCATGAGCGTTCGGTGACGCGTGCGGAAGTGGTGATGGGTTTCGCCTGGCTGAGTTTGTCCAATCCCGTTGCGGTGTGGTGGTGCTTCCTGGTCGCGGTCAGCGCGGCCAATGTGGCGCTGTGGTTCGGACTCTATCGCCGCTACCGCAACACTGCGGTCGCGCGGCAAACATCGACCTTCCTGGCCGAGCCGCTGGTCTGGTTGAGCGCGGCCTACGTGTTCGGCTGCGCCTTCCGCTCCATCCTGCCGCGCGCCGACGTGCAGAGAATCTGCCTGTTCAATGACTGGATTTCGAGCGTGGTCGTCGGCCGCTCGGTGGCGACCGTCGCGGAGGTCTGCTTCGTCATTCAATGGGCCATCGTTCTGCGCGCGCTCGCCAACCTCACCCATTCCGACACGGCCAAAGCCGTTTCGAATATCATCGTGCCGCTCATCGTGGTGGCGGAAGCGTGCTCCTGGTATGCGGTGATCACCACCAACTATCTCGGCAACGTGCTTGAGAATTCGCTCTGGACATTGACCTTCCTGCTCATCGGCGTCGCCCTGTCGCGGCTTATTCCCCGCTTTCGCGGCCCCGTACAATGGACCATCGCGGCGGCCGCTGCCGGTATTGCCTGTTACGTGGTGTTCATGGCGACCGTCGATGTGCCGATGTATTTCGACCGGTGGCAGGCGGATGTGGCCGACGGAAAGAGCTATCTCGGGCTGGTCGCCGGGTTGCACGACGTCGCCGCGCGATGGACCGTCACCCACGATATCGCGCAGTGGCGCCAAGAAATCCCGTGGATGTCGCTCTATTTCAGCATGGCGGTTTGGGCGAGTCTGGCGCTCGGCAGCTTTGGACTCCTGCGCCACCTGCTGCCGCGCCACCGCGTCAGCGAACCGGTCGCCAAGCCCACGCGGCAGCCCGTCGCAGTTCCGATCAAAAGTCGGCCAATGCGCTACTAGGCCATTGGCTGAAACGCGCGCTGCACATTTACCCGTTAGGCACTTCGCCGCGAATCCAGTACGATCCAAATTCGGCCGAGTCGCTGTTCGCGGGCCTGCGCGGGAGGTCCTCGACGTGACGAACACGATCATCACAGTCGCCACCATGAAAGGCGGCAGCGGCAAGAGCACCCTTGCAAGCTGCCTCGCGGTGCACTGGCATCTGCGCGGCCGGCATCCGACCCTGATTGATGCCGATCCGCAGCGTTCCATCATGCGGCTGGTGACGCGCGAGCGCGCACTCGGCGGCGTCGCGGTCGTTGAGGACGCCACGGAAGAAGCCTCCAAGGCGGCGCGGCGCCTGGCGCAGAACGGCCCGGTGATCATCGACACGCCGGGCTTTCGCTCGCGCACGACGCTCGATTGTCTGGCGGTCGCCGACTTCGTGCTGGTTCCGGTCAAGCCGTCACCGTTCGATGTGGACCGCATGCTCGACACGCTGACCATTCTCACCGACCGGCCAGACGGCCGGCGGCCGGTCTTTCGCTGCGTGCTGACGCAGACGACGCGGGACTCGGTCATCGCCAGACACATTCGCAAGGAACTCGCCGAGGCCGGCGTTCCCGTCCTCGACAACGAAATGGGAAATCGGGTCGCCTATCCGGAGGCTTCGCTGTGGGGGGCGACGCCGAGCCTAATCAGCTGGAAGGGCCTCGCCGCCAAAGAGATCGCCGCCATCGCCGATGAAATCGACGCCGTCCTCGGCGTAAGGCAGGCCGCATGACGCGCAAGCCGCTTCCGAAAGTCATCACGCCGGCGAGCGCCGGCATTCGGAGATTTGCCGCCGATGCCCACGCGCGGAAGGACCCGCGCACTGCACCGTCCTATGATGCGGTCGAACCCGAACCGCATCTTGCCGTTTCGGCGGCGCCGATTGCAAACGACATGGCGCCTGCCGCGGTCGCGCCGTTGCGCACCGATCCGCTCGCCGCCAAGCGGCGCGCACTGGCCCGCAAGATCGTCGAGCGCCACGGCACCTATGCGGCGGTCGGCGGCCTCCTGCCGCTACCGGTCGTCAGCATCGCCGGCCTCACCGCCATCAACATGCGCATGGTGAAACAGCTCAGCATGATCTACGGCGTGCCGTTCCAGCGCGACCGCGCGCGCGCGGCGATCATCGGCCTGATGGGCGGCGCGGTGCCCGCGGGCTTCGGCGTCGCCACCGCCTCAACGCTTGCTTTCGTCGTCCCCGGCGGCGCGCTCGTCGGTCTCGCCGTCTCCGCCGTCAGCGCCGCCACGATCACGCGCGGCATCGGCATGGTGTTCGTCGAGCATTTCGAGAGCGCGGTAGGCTAGGCAGCACAATTGAGAGTGCCGCATCCGGCCTCGCCTTTGCCGGTTTCGAATATATTGCGCGGATCACGTCCAATACTTGCCCGCTATCAGGTCGTGTAGGCGTCGCATCAATGAAGTCGATGACGAATCCGCTCGCCCCTCAGACGGAGCCGCCGGGGAGCCTGATCGCCGCGGCCGCGGCGCATTATCAAGCCGGCCAGCTGGTGGATGCCGAATCCGCTTACCGCGCCGCCTTGGCTCTGGCGCCGGACGATCCGGCCATCATGCACAACCTTGGCGTCATCGCCGCCGCACGAGGCGATGAGAAAAGCGCCATCGCGCTGTTCGACAGCGTGCTTGCCCGTCAGCCGCGCTACGTTTCGGCGCATTACAACCGCGCGCTGGCACTCCTTGCCGTTGGCGAGACAAATGCCGCCCGCGAAGGCCTGAGACGAACCTGCGCGATCGAGCCGGGACATTACGAAGCCCATCGCGCGCTCGGCTTTCTGTGGCTGGCGCAAGGCGAGACCGGCCGGGCGCTCGATCATTTCGCCCGCACTTACGAGTTGCGCCGCGGCGATGATCGGTCCGGCCTGGCTCAAACTTCGCTCACGCATGCGACGCGGGACAAGCTTCTTCATGACGCCGAGCAATTTCGTTACTTGGCGGCCCGCTCCCGCAATGCCGAAATTTTCAATGCTCTTTCGCGAGCTTACGCGGAGGTGTCCGAGGAAATCCCGGAGCAATCAATCAAGCTCTCCGATCGGCAAGCCGCAATGCTCGGCGCCGATTACAACACGCCGATCAGCATTCGCGACGCGCCCGAGCTTGCGGGACCGGCGGTGAACAAGCGGCCGGATCGCGACGCTCTCGTGCACGGCTTTCGCGACGGCCGAGCTGGAGCCGTTTTCTTCGACGACCTGCTTACGCCCGACGCCCTGCAAAGGCTGCGATCCTATTTGCTCGAAAGCACGATCTGGCATGACTTCAGCCACATCGAAGGCTTCGTGGCGTCCTATATCGAGGACGGCCTCGCCTGCCCGCTGATCCTGCAAATCGCCGACGAGATAAGACGCAACTTTCCGGAGCTGTTGGGCGCGCATCCGCTGTCGCAAGCCTGGGCTTTCAAGGGGCTTCGCTCCGCCTCCGCCGTCGACATTCACGCCGACGATGGCGCGGTGAGCGTGAATTTTTGGATCACGCCGACGGCCGCCAATCTTGATCCGGCCGGCGGCGGCCTTGTCGTGAGCCTCGTCCCGCCGCCCGCGGACTGGCGCATCGAGGGCTACGAAGCCGACCAGAAACGTATTGTCTCATTTTTGGAACAAAATCCGCAGGCGAGCCTCAAAGTGCCGTATCGGGAGAACCGCGCGGTGCTTTTCGAGTCGCGCCTGTTTCATTGGTCCGAAACGCCGAAATTCGCTGCCGGATACGAAAATCACCGGATAAATCTGACTTTTCTTTATGGCCGGCAGGGGCAGCCGCGGCTGCCGCCAAAGTTGCGCGAGGCGCCTACCGTGCTATAAGCGGCACAAATACCAAAATTGGCACAACCGCCCTTCGGCTCGCTTCAGGCCGCCGGGCGAAGGGCCATTCACCGGCCGCGGCCGGGACTGCGCACCACCATGTCGAGCGAGCCCAAAGGCAAGTACACCAACTCGGCCCTTCGCCCCGGCGACAAGGACCCCTATCCGCAGCGCAAGGTCGGCGAGTTCATCGGAGCGATCGTATCCAACGATTTCGTCAACGATGAATACAAGCATCTGGTGATGCAGGTCCACGAGCACGCACTCAAGGCCTATGCCGGCCAGATGTTTCATCTGCTGTGCCCTTCGCCGGACGGCGCGGAAGTCTGGATGCGCCGCCCGATGAGCGTCTATCGGGTGAACAAAGACGCGGGCCAAGTCGAATTTCTCTACAAGGTCGAAGGCCGCGGCACCCAGGGCATGGCAATGCTGCGCCCCGGCGATGAATTCAACATCGCGGGCCCCCTTGGCAACGGCTTCAAGCTGCAACCGGGCTGGAAAAACATCGTGGTGCTGGGCCGCGGCGTCGGCCTCGCCACGCTGGCGCCGCTGTCGCAGCTTGCCGCCGAGCGCGGCGTCGGCGTCACCGCGATCCTGAGCGCGCGCAATCCCGACGTGGTGATGTCGAAAGACCTCTTCGAACGCATCGGTGCGCGTGTGGTGACCGTGGTCGACACCGACAACAGCAGCGCCGTCGAGAACGTCGAGACGATCATTGCCGGGCTGATCGCTGATAAGAAAGCCGATGCGTTCTTCACCTGCGGCTCCAATCGTCTCCTTCGGCTCATGCAGCGCCTCGGCAAGACGCACGGCATTCCGGGCCAGGTCGCCGTGGAACAGATCATGGTCTGCGGTTTCGGCGCTTGCTATGTTTGCATGCGGACTTTTGAAGTCGACGGCGTGCGCGTGCTGCGGCGCGTCTGCCGGGACGGCCCGGTGTTCAACATGCAGGAGGCCGTGGGATGGTAGACCTGTCGGTCAAGATCGGCGACATCACGCTGCAAAATCCGGTGACGCCCGCCTCCGGCGCGTTCTCATGGGAATATAACGACGTGATCGATCTCAACCGGCTGGGCGGGCTGGTGGCGAAAACCATTTGCCGCGAGCCGCGCCTGGGAAATCCGACGCCGCGG
>DATJYT010000015.1:0-12291 GCA_035499475.1 Xanthobacteraceae bacterium
TGACGCCCTGACCGGCCTCGCCAACCGCGCAGCCGTCACGCAGCGAATCGAAGACGCCGCCGCGCGCCAGCGCATCTGGGGCAATCCCTTTACTGTCCTGCTTCTCGACCTCGACCGCTTCAAGCACGTCAACGATACACTCGGACACTCTGCAGGGGATGCGCTGCTGCGCGAGGCGGCGGCGCGCTTGAAGACCCTGCTGCGGGAGACAGACGTATTGTCGCGGCTCGGCGGCGACGAGTTCGCGATTATTCAGACCGGCGAGACCGAGCAGCGCGAGGCGGCTAGTGCGCTTGCCGATCGCATCATCGGGGTGATCGGCAGGCCCTTCAACCTGGACGGCACCGAGGTCAATATCGGGACCAGCATCGGAATTGCGCTGGCGCCGGAGCATGGGACCAATCCCGACAGTCTCCTGAAGATGGCCGATATGGCGCTCTACAGCGCGAAATCGGGCGGCCGCAACGGCTATCGATTCTTCGATCCCGACATGGGCGCCGCCGCCAATGCGCGCCACGTGCTGGAAAATGAATTGCGCCGCGCCATCCAGGAGAAGGAGCTCGAACTCTATTACCAGCCAATCATCGACACGAAGACGATGCGCATCTGCAGCGCGGAGGCGCTCGTGCGCTGGCAGCATCCGACAAAGGGAGTCATCGGGCCCGACAAATTCATTCCGCTTGCCGAGGATACCGGCATAATCGCGCAGATCGGCGAGTGGGTTCTGCGGACCGCCTGCGCCGACGCTGCAAAGTGGCCCGCAAGCGTCAAGGTCGCCGTCAACCTGTCGCCTTTGCAGTTCCGCAAATCAAATTTATCCGACGTGGTCATGAACGCGCTGGCTGAGGCCGGCTTGCCGGCAGAGCGGCTCGAGATTGAAATTACCGAGACGTCGTTGATCGAATCGGCAGCCGAATGTCTGCCGACGCTGCATCGGTTCAAGAATGCCGGCATATCGATCGCGCTTGACGACTTCGGCACCGGCTATTCGTCGCTCAGTCAATTGACCATGTTTCCGTTCGACAAGATCAAGATCGATAAATCGTTCACCCAGAACCTGACCAAGCGGAGCGAATGCGCCGCAATCATTTCGGCGGCGCTCACGCTCGCGCAGAACCTCGATATCGCGACCACTGCGGAAGGCGTCGAAACCAACGACCAGTATCAGCTCCTGAAGCTCGCAGGCGTCACCTCTTTGCAAGGTTACCTGTTCAAGCGGCCGTGCCCCGTGTCCGAAATAGATTTCAACATGACCTTCGGGAAGCCGCCGATCGCCAACGTGGCGTAGGGCCCTCAGAGCGGTTTCCCCGGCTCTGAACGCTGACTGCCGCGCAACGGCAGCGGTTGCTCGTCGAGCATGGCTTGAATTGCAAGCCGCGTAGTTTCCACGTCGAGTCCGTGCTTGCTGACCAAATCCTTGCAATCGGCGAGGATCGCGTCGGCATCCTGCAGGATCTTGAGCCGCTTGAAATGATCGTCGTGGTGCAGTCCCATGCTGGCGCCGACAATCTCGTACATGTTCATGATGCGGAATGGCCAATCGCGTTCATGCGCGCACAGTTCACGGTGATCGGCGTGATAGACGGCAACCAGCGCGTCGACGCCGGCCCGCTCGGCGGCCTCCAGCTCGCTCCTCTGTAATTCGGCTCGATACGCGGGTAGCGCCCGAAAATAATTAGCCATCAGACCGACGGCGGGCTGATGCAGATCGACCAACTCGACGCCTGGCACGGCGCGCAAGATGTCTTCAGCCGCTTGGACAACCCCGTGGATGCCTGGGTGGCGGTGAAGCGCGATGCGCATCGGCACGCGTTCGCGCAGCATCGGTTTCAGGTGATCGAGGTGCTTGCGCAAAAACATCGTGAATGGCGTCATCTCGAACGGCTTGGCGCCGCGCGTTCTTTCGATCGCCGGCAAGGTCGTCTCGGTGAATTGAACGTGGCACGACGGGCACCAGGACAGCACCTGTCCGGTCTTGCTTTGTGCAAGTTTGTCGAGGGTGTTTTCGGCGACGCGCCCGGACGTGGCGACATCACCGGTTCGCATCGGCACCACGCCGCAGCAGTGGGTCGGACCGCCCATGACGTCGTAGGTGATCCCGAGCGCGTCCATGATATCGAGCGCGAGGAGGGCGATGTGCGGCGTCTTGAGCACATTGCAGCCTGTGTAAAATACGAAATCCGGCCGTTCGTGTCCGCCTCCCGCGGCAGGCAGCGTCTTGGCCCCCTGCCCCAGCCGCTTCAGTAGAACATCATCGAGTTGCAGCCGCGAAATGTGCGTCACCTCGCGCGCTACCTTGCGGAAGCCCTCAACGCCGCCGCGGCGCTGCGTCGCCGCGTCATCCTTGGCGCGCGCCATCGCAACCCGCGTCATATTGAGCAGGAACCGCGGATTGACGCCGTAATCGCAGGCCGTAATGCACTCGCCGCTGAGCAGGCAGCCGCTTGCCCATTTGCGCGCCGCTTCATTGCCGGCGCCAAGCCGCAAAATATCGATGACACCGTCAATGACGCTGCGCGGTTCAGCGGTCACGCCAGCGGGTCCAGTCACCGGACAGACCTCGACGCACTTCCCGCAGCGCGTGCAAGCATCGATCATGCCGTTGACGCGGTCTTGCAGGGCGACTTCGAAGGTCTCGGCCATGGGCTCTCATCCCCGAGGTCATTGCGCCAAACTAATGGCAGGTCGCAAGCGCAGGGTAGCGCCGCGTTGCGACCAATTGAAGGTCCGTTCCGGGCGATGTAAGACCGACAACCAGCGCAGTCGATGCCCGGCCGTAAGCCGGGCATGTCTATGAATGAGGGTCACATGGGCCAATTCGCCATAGGTCAACCGGTCCCGCGATTCGAGGACCCCAGGCTCGTCAAAGGGGGCGGCCGCTACGTGGCGGACATGGTGTTCCCCGGCATGGCCTTCGGCTATGTACTGCGCTCGCCGCACGCTCACGCCCGCATCCGCGCCATCGACACCGCCAAGGCCAAGGCGGCGCCCGGCGTGCTCGCGGTACTGACCGGCGCCCATTACAAGGCGGCGGGCTTCGGAGACCTTCCCGTCCCCGGCGGCCTCAAGCGGCGCGACGGCGTACCCGGCTATCGGCCGCGCTATCCGGCCCTCGTCGAAGACCGCGTACGCATGATCGGCGACTATGTCGCCTTCGTGGTCGCCGAAACCTACTACCAAGCGGTCGATGCGGCTGAATTGATCGAGGTCGACTATGAGCCGCTACCCGCGATCGTCTCGACCGGCGACGCCGTCAAGCCCGGCGTGCCGCTGGTCTGGGAGGATTGCCCGAACAATATTGGCTTCGTTCAGGTCGAAGGAAACAAGGAAGCGACCGACGCCGCGTTCGCACGCGCCGATCACATCGTCAAACATCATTTTGTGGTCAATCGCGTGACTGCCGCGACCATGGAGCCGCGCGGCTGCATCGGACTCTTCGAACCGATCGAAGGCCGCTACACGATTTACACGACGTTGCAGCGAACGCACGTTTTCCAGACCGAACTGTCGCAATATGTCCTGAAAGTCCCCGACAGCAAGATCCGCGTCGTCTGCGGCGACATTGGTGGCAGCTTCGGCATGAAGTCGGCCGTCTACAACGAATGCGCGCTGGTGCTGCTGGGCGCCAAGGTAACCGGCCGGCCGGTGAAATGGGTGGCGACGCGCTCGGAATCCTTCCTGTGCGATGCGCAGGCGCGCGATAATGTCACCGACGCCGAACTCGCGCTCGACAAGGACGGCAATTTCCTCGGCTTCCGCGCCAAGATCATCGCCGCCATCGGCGCCTATCTCCAGGTCGGCATGCCGGCCTTCACCGGCAATCTCGGCACGCTCGCCGGCGTCTACCGCACGCCGGCATCCCATATCGACGTCAACGCGGTCTTCACCCACACCCAGCCGGTGCGGCCCTATCGCGGCAACGGCCGTCCGGAAGCGGCCTACATCATCGAGCGCATGGTGGACCTTGCCGCCGACCAGACCGGCATCGATCCCGCCGAGTTGCGTCGGCGCAACACCATTTCGCCAAGTGCCATGCCGTTCAAGACGAGCGTCACCTTCACCTACGACTGCGGAGAGTTCGAGAAGAATTTGGACATGGCGCTCGACGCCGCCGACAAGCGCGGCTTCGAGGCGCGGCGCATCCAATCGCGCAAGAACGGCAAGTTGCGTGGCCTTGGCTTCTCCAACACCATCGAGCGCTCGGCGGCGGCCGGCCTCGAAGGCGCTGAGATCAGGTTCGACCGCACCGGCTCGGTCTCGATCTTTTCCGGCAGCATCAATCAGGGTCAGGGCCACGAAACGGCGTTCAAGCAGGTGGTCTGCGACAAGCTCGGCCTCGACCCGAACGAAGTCACCTATATCCAGGGCGACACCGACCAGGTGTTCTTCGCCGAAGGCACCGGCGGCTCGCGCTCGGCGGCGTTTTCGGGATCGGCTTTTACGCTGGCCGCCGAAAAGATCGAGACCAAGGCGAAGGCGATCGTCGCCAACATGCTCAAACTGGACGTCGCCGACGTCAATTTTGCTGACGGCGTGTTCTCGAGCCCCAAGAGCAATCAGACGATGACCATCAAGGAAGTCGCCAAGGCGTCGATTGATCCCAAAAATCTCCCGCAAGGCATGGAGGTCGGCCTGATCTCGACCGCGATCTACCAAGGCAAGGTGGCGAGCTATCCCAACGGCGTCCACGTCTGTGAGCTCGAAATTGACGAGGATACCGGCGAGGTCGAAATCCTGCACTACAACGTGGTCGACGACGTCGGCACCGTGATCAACCCGCTATTGCTGCACGGCCAGGTCGACGGCGGCATCGCCATGGGCGTCGGTCAAATTCTGATGGAGGACATCAAGTTCGACGAGCAGGGCCAGATCCTGACCGGATCCTTCATGGATTACGCCATGCCGCGCGCCGGTGATCTCACCGGCTTCCACGTCGAGAGCAATCCGGTGCCGACCAAGACCAATCCGCTCGGCGTCAAAGGTGCCGGCGAAGCGGGCTGCGTCGGCGCCATGCCGGCGGTCGCCAATGCGCTGGTCGACGCGCTCTCGGTGCTCGGCATCAAGCACGTGAAGATGCCGGCGACGCCAGAAGTGCTGTGGCGCGCGATCCACGAGGCGAGCAGCAAGAGCGCATAACGACGGGTGTCGCGACGTCATTCGTCGCCGGATGGAGCGGGCGAATGTTGCCAAGTGTGGCCTATTCGCCACACCGGTCGCATTTGAAGGCGCGTAAAATTAGAAGGCTATTCGCGCCGATACCGCTCACATAGCTGAACGTGCAGCGAAGGCGTGAGCCGTCCGAATAGATCGGGGTGAGCATGAAGCTCTTGCTTGGAAGCGCCGCGATTGCGGGACTCGCGATTGTCGTTCCCGCGATGGCTGCCGACATTGCCGTCAAGGCTCCAGTTCCTGTTTATGCGCCAAGTTGGACCGGCTGTTACGTCGGCGGCAATGTCGGCGGTGGCTGGGGCCAAAACACCGGCACCCGCGGCATCATCAATGCCGGCAATGCCACCCTCAACGCGGGCGTCAGCGTTCCCGTCACGCTCAATACCGGCTCGAGCGGCGTCGTCGGGGGCGGCCAAATCGGGTGCAACTACCAAGCGGGATCGATCGTGCTCGGCGCCGAGACCGACATTCAAGGCAGCGGCATTCAAGGCAGTTCCACAGTCTTCATCCCGTCCCCGGACGGCGGCATCACCGATCCCTCGACGTCACACGGCAACGAACGAATCTCCTGGTTCGGAACGGCGCGCGCACGTCTCGGATTTACGCTCGGCGACAAACTTCTTCTTTACGGCACTGGCGGCCTCGCCTACGGCGGCGTCAAGGACAGCGCCAGCTTCGTCCTGACGCCGTCCGGCGACGGCAACTATGCGGGCGCGACGAGCGAGACCAAGTCCGGCTGGACTGCCGGCGCCGGCGGCGAGTACGCATTCAACGGAAACTGGTCGCTGCGAGCCGAATATCTCTATGTCGATCTCGGGTCGACCGCGGTTCGCATGTTCGATCCGAATCGGCCCGGAACGTTTATCGACTACTCGTTCCAGCACCGCGACAACATCGTCCGCGTCGGCCTGAACTACAGGTTCGGGCGCCCGTTCGGGGCGAAATAGCCGTCGCGGCTGCGTTCGTTAAGCCGGAACGACTGCGATCCCTTGGATTTCCAGCATCATTTCGGGCAGCGCGAATCCCGCCACCGTGATCGCCGCGCTGGCCGGAAAATCCTTGCCGAATATTTCCGTGCGCAGCTCCGTCATCCGCGTGGTCAACCGCGCGTCGATGAGAAAGACCGTCATGGTGACGAGATCGGAGAGCTTGGCGCCGGCCTCGGCAAGCGTCTTCTCAATGTTACGGAACGTCTGCCGGCACTGCGCGTCGAAATCGCCAGTCAGCGACTTTCCGGCGTCGTCCACCGCGCCGGTATGCCCCGCGAGCCAGATCGTCTTGGCAGAACCTTCGGTGATGACGGCGGGAGAATACGCACGCGTCTGCGCCCGCGTGCCGCGCACGAATGATTTTTTCACGTTGCCTCCCGAATTCGGTTCGTTTGCATGTAGCAGCAGACAGTCTAGGCTCTATGCGGACAAGTGGAAACGCACACAGGAGCATCGCGAATGGCCGTGACGGGCGCCAGCGGACAAGACACCGCGCCGCTCGCCGGCATCCGCGTGCTCGAATTCTGCCACACCATCATGGGGCCGGCCGCGGGCGTGATCTTGGCCGATCTCGGCGCGGACGTGATCAAGGTCGAGCCGACGGGCGGCGACTCAACGCGCCGGCTGTCGGGATTCGCCGCCGGCTTCTTCGCCACCTTCAACCGCAACAAACGCAGCCTCGCTGTCGATCTCAAGTCCGACGAGGGCCGCGCGCTCATTCACCGCTTGGCAGCGGCCGCGGATGTGGCGATCGAAAATTATGCGCCTGGCACCATGGATCGGCTCGGCTGCGGTTATGGGGATTTCGCGAAGGCCAATCCGCGGCTCGTCTACTGTGCACTCAAGGGCTTTCTCAGCGGGCCCTACGAGCATCGTCCGGCGCTCGATGAGGTTGTGCAGTTCATGGCCGGGCTCGCCTATATGACCGGGCCGCCCGGCCGGCCGCTGCGCGCCGGCTCTTCCGTCGTCGATATCATGGGTGGCGCCTTTGCCGTCATTGGCATCCAGGCGGCCCTGCGCGAACGCGACCGCACCGGCTACGGGCAAATGGTCAAATCGGCGCTGTTCGAATCGACGGCCTTCCTCATGGCGCAACACATGGCCGGCCAGGCGGTCACCGGGCGTGCACCGCCGCCGATGCCGGCCCGCGAAGGCGCCTGGGCGATCTACGAGCCCTTTACGACCGCCGACGGCGAGCAAATCTTCGTCGGCCTCACCAGCGACGGCCAATGGCGCCGCTTCTGCGAGCATTTCCAGCGCGCCGATCTTTTGCAGAATCCGGCCTACAAGACCAACGAGGATCGCGTGCGCGAGCGGCCGGCGCTGCTGCCGGCCGTCGCCGAAATCGTAAAGCAGCACACGTTGGCCGAGCTTGCCGAACTGTTCGACCGCATCGACATTCCGTTCGCGCCGGTCGCCAAGCCGGGCGATCTGTTCGACGATCCGCAGCTCAATGCCGACGGCCGCATGCTCGACATCGCTTTTCCTGGCGGCGTGCGCGCGAAAATCCCGCGGCTGCCGATCGAGGTCGGCGAGCATGATCTGGCGCTGCGCCGCCAAGCGCCCGCGATCGGCGAACATACCGCCGAGATTCTGGCCGAGCTTGGCCTTGCGCGTGCTGAGATCGATCTGCTGAGCAAGCGTAAAATCGTAACCGTCCATGCCCAGCGGGAGAAATAACATGAGCGACATGCCGTCGGCCGTGCATATCGTCGAGGAAGGCCCGCGCGAGGGTTTCCAGTTCGAGAAAGGATTGATCCCGACGGCGAGGAAGATCGCTCTGATCGACGCGTTGTCGCAGACCGGCATTGACCAGATGCAGATCGTCTCATTCGTCAACCCAAAGGCGGTGCCGGGAATGGCCGACGCCGAGGACGTGGTCCACGGCATCACGCCGAAGCCGGACGTCGCCTATACGGCGCTGTGGCTGAACGACAAGGGCTTTGAGCGCGCGCTCAAAGAGAAGCGACTCGCGCTCAAAGGCACCATCCAGCTCGCCGCATCGGAGAAATTCCTCAAACGCAATCAGAATCGCACGCACGATCAGCAGCTCGCCGGCCAGCATGCCCTCGTTGAAATGTACAAGGCCAATGGCGTTGCGGTCGAGCGCGGCAGCCTGATGGCGGCATTCGGCTGTAATTTCGAGGGCGACGTGCCGGTGTCGCGCGTTGTCGCGCTGGTCGGGCAAATTCTCGACGTGGCCAAGGAACACGGCGTCACCCTCTCCTACGTGACGCTCGCCGACACCATGGCGTGGGCGACGCCGCTCGCCGTCAAGCGCGTCGTTGGCGCGCTGCGCGAACGCTGGCCCGATCTCGACATCGCGCTGCATCTCCATGACACCCGCGGTATGGCGATCGCCAACGCCTACGCGGGCCTCGAAATGGGCGTGAAGCGCTTCGACTCCTCGGTGGCTGGCCTCGGCGGCTGCCCCTTCGCCGGCCATCAAGGCGCGGCCGGCAATGTCTGCACCGAAGACCTCGTTTTCATGTGCCAAGAGCTCGGCATCGAGACCGGCATCGATCTCGACGCGCTGATCGAATGCGCGCGGCTCGCCGAGGACGTGGTCGGCCATCCGTTGCCCGGCTCGGTGATGAAGGGCGGTGGCCTGCAGAAGTATCGGGCCTAAGCTTATGGTTGCGCCAAAATCTTCCAGATGCCGTTGGTCGTCACCACCACGCGCTTGCCGACGAACATCGTGGAGCGCATGAACATCAGCGAGCGCGTCGCCCGCACCACTTCGGGGTGGGATTCGACAAAATCGCCGAGGCGCACGGCGTCAACGAACTGGATGTTGAGCTCGATGGTGGCGTGACTCTTGTTGCCGGTGGCCTTGCGCGCCGCCATCGCCATGGATTGGTCGGCCAGCGTCGACAGCATGCCGCCGTGAAGGTTGCCGGCGCGATTGAGGTGCTTTTCGGCGACCGTGAAGCCGAACCGCATACGAGCGCCCTCCTCCTTTCTCCAGATCGGCCCGATCAGGTTGCCAAAATTGGTGGTGCGGATTTTCTCCCACCCGGCCGCGGAAGGATCGAAGGCGGGCTTGGTGGAGGCGGCGGCAGCGGCGTCGTTCATGCTTGAACCTTTATCGCAATCTCATTCGGACAATGCCTTGCGCACCTTGACAATGATGCTTTCGGGCAGACCGTAATTCTCGCGCACGATCTCCTGCATTTCCTCGCCGGAAGTCGGCGAAATGTCGAGCGCCATCTTGTCGGTTTCTGCCAAGAACTCGGGGTCTTGCATGGTTGCCATGAAGGCGGCGCGCAGCGCCTGGACGCGTTCTTCCGGAATTCCAGGCGGCGCGATGTAGGGCCGCGCCAGGATCGTGCTCATGAAGATGACGTCGAGGGCTTTCTTGTCATCGTCGTTCGGCACGTAATCCTTGATCAGAGGCACTTCAGGCGGAACATCCGGCATCTTTTTCGGCGCGAGCTGCGCCAAAATATTAATGAGGTGGTCGCTGAGCCATTGCGGCCGCGCCGCCTTGACGCCGTTCATGTCCCACACCCGGCCTTCGAGCTCGCCCTGCTCGATGGCGAGCGCGATCTCGCGGGTGCCGGGATAGCCGGTAATGATCTTGAGCTTGTCGAGGCCGAGGATGTTCTTCACCGCCAGCGGTTGCAGATAAGTATCCCCGGTCTTCGACGGCGCGCCGATGATCAGCGGCTTGCGGCGCAGATCGTCGATGGTCTTGATGCCGGTCTTGTACCAGGCGAAGAAGATCGACGCCGAGCTCGTGGCGTTGCCGATCATGGTGAGGTCGGGACCTTTGAACTGCGCTTTCGATGCGTCGCCGTCAAATAGCGGTTCGTAGACCAACGCCGAGTTGACCGCGCCGAACGCGGTGCCGTCTGCCGGCGCGCGCTTGGCGAGAAAATTGGCGAGGATCATGCTGCTCGCGCCCGGCATGTTGACCGGTACGATCGTCGGGCTGCCGGGAATATGGCTACCCATGTGTCGGCTGATGGTGCGCGCGATCAGATCGTAGCCGCCGCCTACGCCATAGCCGATGTAGCAAGTGACGGTTTTGCCGCGGTAAAAATCGGCAACCGAATCAGCCGCTGCCGGGCGCGCCGCCGGCACCGTGAGACAGAGCGCGAGCGCGGCTGCGGCTATCCGCATCAGGCTTCCGTGCGCTGATAGGGTCCAAGTCCCGGCCGATAGGTCTTGTCGTCAAGGAACTGCTTCATGCCGACTTTGTCGCGAATTTCTTTGTCGTTGCGGGAAAGCGAGTCCTGCTTGCTGCGCAGATAATCGCGCGCCTGATCCTCGCTCATGTCGCGCACCGTACGGATCGCCTCCTTAGTATAGCGCACGACGCCGGGATTGAGTTTCATCAGCTTTCTGGCGAACTTCACCGTTTCCTCACGCAGCTTAGCCCTGGGCACGGCGAAATTGGCGAGACCGAGCTCTACCGCGCGCTTGCCGTCGAATGTTTCGCCGGAAACCGCATAGAACAGCGCGTGCCGCGGCAGCAGCATCTGCGCCAGGTTCCAGCTCACGATGCCACCCGGAATGATGCCCCAGTTCACCTCCGAGAGACCGTAGGTCGCATCCTCCGCCGTGATCGCGAAATCGCAGGCGCAGAGCTGCGTGAACGCGCCGCCGAAGCAATAGCCGTGCACCATGGCGACGGTCGGCTTCGGGAACGCCGAAAGCTTCTGCCAGCGCCAGGCATGGCTCGCATTATTCGAACGCCGACGTTCCTCGGGATCGTTCTCGGTGCCGCGGAAATAAAGCCGCAAATCCTGTCCCGCGCACCAGGCTTCGCCGGCGCCGGCGAGCACGAGAACCTTGGTGTCCTTGTCGCCCGCGAGCCAATCCAGCGCCGCATCCATCTCGTAATGCAGCTCCGGGCTCATGGCGTTGCGTTTCTCCGGCCGGTTGAGCATCACGAAAGTGATGCCGTCCTCGCGCTCGATCGCCACGTTTTTGAATTCTCTGTCGCTCACGTGCTTCTCCTTGGTGTCAGCCGAACGTATTGAGGACATGGCGCGCCAGCGCCATGCGCATGATTTCGGGCGTGCCTTCGGTAATCATGTGGCTGCGCTGGTCGCGCCACAGCCGCTCCACCGGCAGGTCCGTGGTCAGCCCGATGCCGCCGTGGACTTGCAGGCACATGTCGGCCGCCTGCCATGCCATCTCGGTGCAGTGCAGCTTTACCAGATAGGCGTCGTTGCGGTCGCCCTCGCCGCGATCGAATTTGGCGGCGGCGCGGAACACGAGAAGCGTGCCGGCTTCGAGCGCCACATAGCTGTCGACCAACCGCCATTGGATCGCTTGTCGATGTGCGATTGGCGCACCGAATGTCACGCGTTCTTTCGCGTAAGCCGAGGCAAGTTCGAGGCAGCGGCGCGTGGCGCCGAGCGCCCGGGCGCCCTGCTTGATCCGCCCGGCGCCGAGCCATTTCTGGCCGAGGCTGAAGCCATGGCCCTCCGTGCCGACAAGATGGCTTGCAGGCACGCGCACATTATCGAACACGATTTCCCAGGGCGTTTCGCCGGTCAGCGTCATGTAGCGTGTCGTCAGCTTGACGCCGGGCGTATTCATATCGAACACGAAGCACGATATGCCGCCGTGCGAGCCCTTGGCGCGGTCGGTTGCCGCCATCAGGATCACGAAATCGGCGTCCTCCGCATTGGTGATGAAGCGCTTGACGCCGTTGATGATGAAATGATAGCCGTCGCGCACCGCCGTGGTGCGCATGGCGCCGGGATCGGAGCCGGCATCGGGCTCGGTCTGGGCGAAGCAGCTTTCGCGCTCGCCGCGGATCAATGGCATCAGGTAGCGCTCGCGCATCTCGCCTTCGAGCGCAAACAGCGGCGCGCGAATATCGGGCCCGAGGATCCGCACCGTGCGCACCGGCAGCGCGACGGTGCGGCCGAGCTCCGACCACACCACCGAGCGGCCAAGCACGCCGAGCCCCTGCCCGCCCCATTCCTCGGGCAGATCGAGCTGCCACAGACCGAGCTCTTTGCAGCGTTCGATCAGCCGCGCTTCGATGTCAGGCTTGAGCTTGTTGCCGTCAAGCGAACTGCCCTCTAGCGGGATCAATTCGGTGTCGACGAAGCGCCGCACCGTCTCGCGCAGCATTTTCAGCTCATCGGGAAGATCGAAATCCACGCTCAAC
>DATJYT010000016.1:0-10662 GCA_035499475.1 Xanthobacteraceae bacterium
GTCCCCGGCGGCTTCGAGGTCACGTCATAGACGACGCGGTTGACGCCCTTCACCTCGTTGATGATGCGCGTCGCCACCGTGCCGATGAAGCTCATCTCGAACGGATAGAAATCCGCCGTCATGCCGTCGGTCGAGGTCACCGCGCGAAGGCCGACGACGTAATCGTAGGTGCGGAAATCGCCCATGACGCCGACGGTGCGCACCGGCAAGAGCACGGCGAAAGCCTGCCAGATGTCGTCATAGAGCCCGGCGCGGCGGATTTCCTCGATGAAAACGTCGTCGGCAAGGCGCAGGATGTCGAGCTTGTCGCGGGTGATGGCGCCGGGGCAGCGGATGGCGAGGCCGGGACCCGGGAACGGATGGCGTCCGACGAAGACGTCGGGCAGATCGAGCTCGCGGCCGAGCGCACGGACTTCGTCCTTGAACAGTTCGCGCAGCGGCTCGACGAGCTTCATGTTCATGCGCTCGGGCAGACCGCCGACATTGTGGTGCGACTTGATCGTCACCGACGGGCCGCCGGTGAACGATACGCTTTCGATCACGTCGGGATAGAGCGTGCCCTGCGCCAGAAACTCCGCGCCGCCGATCTTCTTTGCTTCCGCCTCGAACACGTCGATGAAGAGCTTGCCGATGGTCTTGCGCTTGACCTCGGGGTCCTCGACGCCCGCAAGCGCTTCGAGAAAGATGTTGGCGGCGTTCGCGTGGACGAGCGGGATGTTGTAGTGGTCGCGGAACAGCGCCACGACCTTTTCGCCCTCGCCGAGCCGCAGCAGGCCGTGATCGACGAACACGCAGGTGAGCTGATCGCCGATCGCCTCATGGATCAGCATGGCGGCGACGGAGGAATCGACGCCGCCGGAGAGGCCGCAGATCACGCGCCCTTTGCCGACCTGGCGGCGGATTTTCTCGATCGCCTCGTCCTTGAAGGCGCGCATGGTCCAGTCGCCGGTGCAGCCCGCGATCTTACGAACGAAGTTGCGCAAAATGGCGGCGCCGTGCGGCGTGTGCACGACTTCGAGATGGAATTGAGTGGCGTAGAATTTGCGCCGGTCGTCGCCGATCATGGCAATCGGCGCATTGGGCGAGGTGCCGAGCACGCGGAAGCCGTCGGGCAGCGCGGTGACGCGGTCGCCGTGGCTCATCCACACCGGATAGTTCTCGCCCCTCGACCAGACGCCCTCGAAGATCGGCGAGTCGTCGCTGACCTCGACCTCGGCACGGCCGAACTCGCGGTGATGCCCGGCTTCGACCTTGCCGCCGAGTTGCTGCGCCATGGCCTGCTCGCCGTAGCAGATGCCGAGGACGGGCAGGCCCGCCTGATAGATCGCCACCGGCGCCAGCGGCGCGTCCTTGTCGAGCACGGACGCGGGGCCGCCGGAAAGAATGACGGCCTTGGGCTTCATCTCGCGCAGTGCGGCCTCGGCCTTCTGGAATGGCGCGATCTCGCAATAGACGCGCTCCTCGCGGATGCGGCGCGCGATGAGCTGCGTCACCTGCGAGCCGAAATCGACGATGAGAATCTTGTCGTGGGATGTCGGCGGCGAAGGCGCCGCGTCCGGCTTGCGAGATTGAGCAACAGAGGTCATGCCGAGCGCCGCAGTACGCTGACGAAAAACCCGTCGGTCTCGGTCCGGCGCGGCGTCATCAGCAGTCCTTCGTCCGAGATAAGCGCGGCGCGGACAAAAAGATAGGCGCGCTCGCCCAGCGCCTGCGCCACCTCCACAGGCTTTTCCACGGAAAAGTCGGGATTGCGCCCGGCAAAGGCCCGCACCTGGTCGCCGTTCTCCTCCGCCAACACCGAGCAGGTGATGTAGGCAATGCGCCCGCCGGGCTTCACCAGCGCGGCGGCGCGGTCGAGAAGCGCCGCCTGCTGTTTCACCCGCTCGGCAAGCGCACCGGGCCTCACGCGCCACTTGGCGTCGGGATTGCGCCGCCAAGTGCCGGTGCCAGTGCAAGGGGCATCGATCAGCACGAGATCGGCGCGGCCGGCGAGATCGGCGACGGCGTCGGCTTGGCCGCGCGGCGTACGCACCTGGATGTTGCGCGCCCCGGCCCGCGCGATGCGCTCATGAATGGGGACGAGCTGGCGCTTGTCGATATCGGTCGCATAAATCTGGCCGCGGTTTTCCATGGCGGCGGCGAGCGCCAGCGTCTTGCCGCCGGCGCCGGCCGCAAGATCGATCACCTGTTCGCCGGGCCTCGCGCCGGCGAACAGCGCGGCAAGCTGGGAGCCCTCATCCTGGATTTCGATGGCGCCCTTGCGAAACAGCGGCTCGGCGTGGATCGCCGGGCTCTTGGCTTCCGCCGTCATGCGGATGCGCAGGCCATAGGGCGACCATCGCGTCGGCACGGCATCAAGATGCGCGAGCTTCGGCAACACCTCCTCGCGCTCGGCGACGAGCGTGTTGACGCGCATGTCGAGCGGCGCGCGCGTCGCCAGCGCCTCGCCCTCGGCGGCGCGATCGTCGCCGAATGCGCGCGCGAAATGCGCATCGAGCCAGTCCGGATAATCGCCGCGCGCCGGCGCCGGCGCGTCCGCCAACGAGCCCGAACTGAGCGCGGCTTTCTCAGTTTCGGTCAACGGCTCCGGCGCGAAGCGCGCACCACTGCAAAGCGCTTCGATGTCGGCAAGCGCAAGGCCGCGTTCGCGGTGCAGCATGCCGATCAGCGCGGCGCGCGGGCCGGCGTCGCGCATCAGCCACGCCGACGACGCCTTGCGGCGCAGCGCATCGTAAACGAGCCCGGCAATGGCGGCGCGATCGCTCGATCCGGCAAAGCGATGCGACAGCCCCCAATCCTTGAGCACATCCGCCACCGGCCGCCGCCTCGCCTGCGTATCGGCAAGCACCTCGATGGCAGCGGACAGACGGGCCGACGGCGTCACGACAACCCGCCCGGCGATGAGGAGCGCCTAACGCTTCTTGCCATCAAGGTGCCAAGACACAAACAGCATAGCGATTTACACCCACGGCCCGGTCAGCATCTCGACAATGTAGATCGCCCACATGATCGCGAGTATGACGGCGCCGACGGCAAAAAATGCGCCGCGAAAGCGAACATTGTTGGTCGTCACATGAATGTAGGCCTGCAACAGGCGGCAGATCACGAAAATCCACGCCAGGATCACGAACAACAAACCGGCGTGGTGGGTGATGAAGGCGAGTATCGTCAGGACATAGAACAGGACCGGCAGCTCGAGCTGATTGCCGAACGAATAGGCGACCTGAAGCGAGCGCTTCGACCAGTTCGGCTCGCGCAACGCGATATCCTCCGGCCGCACCCGCCCGGAGCTGAAGTCGGCGCCGCGCAACGGCACGAGCCAGAACAAAAGCGCGAAGGTGAGAATCACCTCGACGAACAGCGGCAGCAAAATGGCCTGCGGCGACATCGCGATGTTCCGTCACAGCTTGACGCTGATGGCGGTCTCGCCGTCATCGTCCACCAGCGCGCTGCGCCAGGTCTTGCGGTCGAACAGCGCCTTGCGCACCGCGTCGGCGGTGCCGCCGTGATTGAGATTGGCGGTCACCAGCGTGCCGCCGGTACGCAGCAGCCCGCGCAGCGTCTTGTGCAAGCCGGGGGTCGGCGAATGGCCGTCGAAGAAAGCAAGATCGTAGCCGGGATCGAGTGTCGGCAGCACCGAGGCGAAATCGCCCTCGTGCACGGTGATGCGATGATCCATGGCCGCGGCCGCAATGTTCTCGCGGGCGAGCGCAACGTGGTCGGGATCGCGCTCGATGGTGTCGATGGTCGCTTCGGGGGCGCCGGACGCGAACGACAGCGCGGTGTAGCCGAGCGCGGTGCCGAGTTCGAGGATGCGGCGCGCGCCGGCAACGGCCGCAATCGTCGCCAGCAACGGGCCGTTGTCATACGGATAGGCGCCGCAGCCGTGCTGCGCGCGGTGCGTATCGGTCGCAGCGCGCACTTTCGCGAACGGATCGACGGTCGCAACGGCCATTGTCAGCACCCGGCTTCAAGGCGACTACGTGCGCGAGGGATAGTTGGGGCTCTCGCGCGTAATGGTAACGTCGTGAACGTGGCTCTCGCGCAATCCGGCGCCCGAGATGCGCACGAACTCGGCGCGCTGGTGGAACTCGTCGAGGTTCTTGGCGCCGACATAACCCATCGCCGCCCGAAGCCCGCCGACGAGCTGGTGAAGCACGTTGGCGACGGGGCCCTTATACGGCACTTGGCCCTCAATGCCTTCCGGCACCAGCTTGAGCGTATCCTTGATCTCCTGCTGGAAATAGCGATCCGCCGAGCCGCGCGCCATGGCGGTGACGGAGCCCATGCCGCGATAGGTCTTGTAGGAGCGACCCTGATAGAGAAATACCTCGCCGGGCGTCTCGTCGGTGCCGGCGAGAAGCGAGCCGATCATGGCGCAATCCGCGCCGGCGGCGACGGCCTTGGCGAGATCGCCCGAATATTTGATGCCGCCGTCGGCGATCACCGGCGTCTTGCTTTGCCTGGCGACATCGACCGCGTCCATGATCGCGGTGAGCTGCGGCACGCCGACGCCGGCGACGACCCGGGTGGTGCAGATCGAGCCGGGTCCAATGCCGACTTTGATGGCGTCGGCGCCGGCGTCAATCAGCGCCTTGGCGCCCTCGGCGGTGGCGATGTTGCCGGCGACCACCTTCACCGCATTCGACAACCGCTTGATGCGCGACACGGCTTCGAGCACGCGCCGAGAATGGCCGTGCGCGGTATCGACGACGACGAGATCGACGCCGGCGTCGATCAAAGCTTCGCTGCGCGCGTAACCGGCGTCGCCAACGGTCGTAGCCGCGGCAACGCGCAG
Organism: Xanthobacteraceae bacterium; assembly: GCA_035499475.1. Classification (GTDB taxonomy): domain Bacteria; phylum Pseudomonadota; class Alphaproteobacteria; order Rhizobiales; family Xanthobacteraceae; genus BOG-931. The sequence goes on from DATJYT010000016.1 coordinate 4,799, forward strand.
CCGGCCTTGCTCGTCCTTGCAGGCGCTCGGATTAGCCACCGCCTTCTCGATGTCCTTCACCGTGATCAGCCCGACGCAGCGGTAATCGCCGTCGACGACCAGGAGCTTCTCGATGCGGTATTGGTGCAGCAGCCGCTTGGCCTCGTCTTGACCGACATTCTCCCGCACCGTGACCAGCCGCTCCTTGGTCATCAGCTCGGAGACTTTTTGCTGACGGTCGGTGGCGAAGCGCACGTCGCGGTTGGTGAGGATGCCGACGAGCTTGCCGGCCCGGCCCTGGCCACCACCCTCGACCACCGGAATGCCCGAGATGCGATTCTCCTGCATCAGCGTCAGCGCGTCGGCGAGCGTGGCGTCGGGATGAATGGTGACCGGATTCACCACCATGCCGGACTCGAACTTCTTGACCTGACGCACCTGCGCGGCCTGTACGGCGGGATCGAGATTGCGGTGAATGACGCCGATGCCGCCGGCCTGCGCCATGGCAATCGCCATGTGGGATTCGGTCACAGTGTCCATGGCCGAGGCGAGAACCGGGATATTGAGCTGGATGTCGCGCGTAATATGCGACCGGATGTCCACTTCCGACGGCAATACGTCGGACAGGCCGGGCTTCAATAGGACATCGTCGAAGGTGTATGCTTCGCGGGGTAAGTCTCTCGAAATTACTGCCATTGCCAACTCCGCATGGCCCTATGGGGCGGGACAGCGCATCGAAATGACGTTTCGCCGTCGAGCGGACTTTCAGTCCCTCGACCGACTCGATGGCCCGCTTTTGGGTTGGCGGCGGTGGATAGCACGCCTTAACGGCAATTGATAGGCCTCAACAGCGAAAAGCAGGCGAAATCACCATGAAACATTACATTGATCGTCGGCAGTTCAGCTTGGGCGGATTGGCCGCGGGCGCGGCGCTCGCCGGCGCGGATCGCAGCGCGTCCGCGCAGGGCGCGCCAACGAAGATTCGCGTCGGCTGGGTGGTGGTCCCGGCCTCGATCGCGCCATTGGTGCTGGAGAAGAAGGATATTCTCCGGCACTTCGGCAAATCTTACGTCGCCGAGGCGACGCGCTTCGAGGGCACACCGCCGGTCATCACCGCGCTCGCGGCGGGCGAACTCGACGTCGGCCCGCTGGCGTTTTCCTCCTTCGGCCTCGCCATCCAGAACGCCCACATGGACGATCTGCGCGTCATCTGCGACGAGATCCAGGACGGCGTCGCGGGCCACGGCAGCAACGAGTTCATGGTGCTCAATGACGGCCCGGTGAAAACCGTGGCCGATCTCAAGGGCAAGGTGCTCGCCACCAACGCCATGGGCAGCGCCGTCGATATCGCCATGCGCGCGATGCTGCGCAGGAGCGGGCTCGAGGCCAACAAGGACTACACCATCGTCGAGGCGCCCTTCCCCGCCATGCGCGCGATGCTGTCGGAAAAGAAGGCCGACCTGATCAGCGCGGTGCCGCCGTTCTCGCTCGACCCCGCTTTGCGCGCCATGGCTCGTACCTTGTTCACGCAGAAGGACGCGTTCGGGATCACGCAGTTGACGATGTGGACGGCGCGCACCGGCTTCATCCAGAAGAACCGCGCCGCGCTGGTCGATTTTCTCGAAGACGCGGTGCGCGCGATCCGCTGGTACACCGATCCGAAGAACCACGACGAAGCCGTCACCATCGTCGCGAAGCTCAACAAGGCGCCGCCCGAGCGTATGGGCTGGGCCTTTACGGAACACGATCAATATCGCGACCCGAACGGCATGCCGAATATGGCTGCGCTACAGAGCAACCTCCAACTGCAAAAGCAGGTCGGGTTCCTTAACCAAGACATCGATGTGAAGAAATACGCCGACCTGAGCATGGTCCAGGAAGCGGCGAAGCGGTTGGGGTGACGTCGCGCGCGCCGTGATTAAGGCGCCAAGTGCTGCTATGACGCGCGCTGGCTCACGGCGGGGGCGCAGAGTAAGTTTCGCCGATGCGAGAATCATCCGGCCGTTTTCGCGGCCTGCCCCTGCCGATCTTCGCCGCTTTGTGTCTCGCTGCGTCCGCCGCGCACGCGCAGAGCGCCGCCGATGAAAAGCGCTGCACCGGCGAATGGCGGGCCACCATCGAAGAGCGCGTCGCTTCGTGCACGACGCTGATCGATTCCGGCCGCTACCAGCCCCTCAATCTCGCGATCCTTCACGACAACCGCGGCACGGCCTATCGCGCGCAAAACGACCTCGCCGATGCGCGCAAGGATTTCGACGACGCGCTCTCGCTCAATCCCGGCTATGCGCGCGCGTTTGCCAACCGGGCAAGCCTCTCCGCCGATCAGCAGAATTACGACGCCGCCATCGCCGATCTCGATCAGGCGATCAAGCTCACGCCCAACGACGCGGCGCTGTTCCTCGCCCGCGGCAATGCATTCGAGGCAAAAGGCGACCTTGACCACGCCATCGCCAATTACAACGAGGCAATCCGGCTGGCGCCGACCAGCGCCGTCGCCTACTTCAATCGCGGCGTCGTATTCCGGCGCAAGGGCAATCTCGATCCCGCCATTGCCGATTACGACCAGGCGATCAAGCTCGACCCCAAAAACGCGTCGGCCCTCGACAATCGCGGTGTCGCGCTGTTTCAGAAAGGCGATATCGACCGCGCCATCGCCGACTACAATCAGGCGCTCAGGCTCGATCCGAATTCCGCCGGGGCCTACAACGACCGCGGCGATGCCTGGCGCAGCAAAGGCGATCTCACCCGCGCCGCCGCCGATTTCGACCGTGCGATCAAGCTCTCGCCGCAGTTCGCACCGGCTTACAGCAACCGGGCGCTGGTCTTCTACGCGAAGGCCGACTACGACCACGCCATCGCCGATTTCGATGCAGCAATCCGGCTCGATCCCCAGAATGCGCAGGCCTTCATCAATCGCGGCAACGCCCATGCGGACAAGGGCGACCGCGACGCCGCCATGGCGGACTATGACGAGGCGATCCGACTCGATCCCAAGAGCGCGGCGGGATTCGGCAATCGCGGCATTGCGTTCAGCCGCAGCGGCGACCTCGACCGCGCCATCGCCGATCTGAGTGACGCGGTGCGGCTCGATCCGCAAAACGCCGCCGCCTTCAACGAGCGCGGTTACGCCTACTACCGCAAACACGATATCGACCGCGCCATCGCCGATTACGATCAGGCGATCAAGCTTAATCCGCGCTTCGCGGTCGCCTACAACAATCGCGGCATCGCCTTCGATGACAAGGGCGACACCGTGCGCGCCATCAAGGATTACAACGCCGCGCTGGCGATCGATCGCGGTTTCGCCTCCGTCTATTACAATCGCGGCATCGCCTGGCGGCGCAGAGGCGATGTCGACCATGCCCTTGCCGATTTCGACCAGGCGATCAGGCTTGATCCGACGGCGGCGGCCTACGACAACCGCGGCGGCGCCTGGATAGCCAAGGGCGAGAATGACCGCGCCATCGCCGATCTCGACCAAGCGATCAAGATGGCCCCCGATCTGCCCGACGCATACGTGAACCGCGGCAATGCCAAGCGTGAGAAGATGGACCTTCCCGGCGCGCTTGCCGATTACGACCACGCCGTCGCGCTCGCGCCCGATTCCGCGCTCGCCTATTACAATCGCGCCTGGGCACATTATCTTGCCGGCGAAAGCGACAATGCACTGAACGACGCCAATCGCTCGATTGCCCTCGATGATCATCCGGCCAGCGCGTTTTCGACCCGCGGTCTCATTCGCGAACGGGCGGGCGATACGGCAGGCGCTATTGCCGACTTCCGCCAGGCGCTCAGGCTCGATCCTTCGTTTCAGCAGCCGGCCGATGGATTGCAGCGGCTCAAGGCCGCCACGGCGAAGAGCCAGTAATCGCCGATGCAGCCGAACCCGTACGACCGCATTGTCCCGCTGATCGTCGCCGTCGCGTTGTTCATGGAGAACATGGACTCGACCGTGATCTCGACCTCGCTGCCGGCCATCGCCCGCGCGCTCGATACCAATCCGCTGGCGCTCAAGCTCGCGGTCACGTCCTACCTCCTCTCGCTTGCCATCTGCATTCCGGCGAGCGGCTGGACGGCGGACCGTTTCGGCGCACGTAACGTATTCCGCTTCGCCATCGGTGTTTTCATCCTCGGCTCGATCGGCTGCGCCGCCTCGCACACGCTCGAGGAATTCGTGCTGGCGCGGATCGTGCAGGGCATGGGCGGCGCCATGATGACGCCGGTCGGCCGCCTCATCATGGTGCGCAGCGTCGACAAACAGGCGCTGCTCAACGCCATGTCGCTCCTCACCATGCCGGCGCTGATCGGACCGATCTGCGGGCCGCCGCTCGGCGGCTTCATCACCACCTACGCGTCGTGGCATTGGATTTTTTTGATCAACGTGCCGATAGGCCTCCTCGGCATGGTGATGGCGACCCGCTACATCGCCAATGTGCGCATCGACCGGCCGGACCCGTTCGACCTCGCCGGCTTCATCCTCGCCGGACTCGGCATCGCCGGGCTTGCCTTCGGGCTCTCGGTGATGGGGCTCGATTTCCTGCCGGCAGGCGTGGTCGCGGCGCTGATCTGCATCGGCGCCATTTCGGCTGCCGCCTATGTGGTCCGCTCGAAGCGCGTAGCGGCGCCGATCCTCGATCTCGGCCTGCTCAAGCTGCCGACGTTCCGCGCCAGCATATTCGGCGGCTTCATGTTCCGGCTCGGCGTCGGCGCGCTGCCGTTTCTGCTGCCGCTTCTGCTCCAGATCGGCTTCGATCTGACGCCGTTCCAGTCCGGCATGATCACGTTCACCGGCGCGCTCGGCTCGATGTTCATGAAGGCGGCGATCGCGAGCGTGCTCAAACGCTTCGGCTATCGCAACGTACTGCTCTACAACAGCCTCGTCAGCGCCGCTTTTCTCGCCGCCTGCGCGACTTTCGTGCCCGGCATGCCATTCTGGGCGATGATTGCCGTGCTGCTCTCGGGCGGCTTCTTCCGCTCGTTGCAATTCACCAGCATCAACACCATCGCCTATGCGGAATTGAGCCCGCCGCTGATGAGCCGCGCCACCGCGCTCGTCGCCGCCGCGCAGCAATTATCACTCTCGACTGGCGTCGCCGTCGGCGCGCTCGTTGTCGAACTGACGCTGCGGCTGAAGCACGCCACCGCAATGAGCGCCACGGACTTTCCGCCGGCGTTTCTGGCAATCGGCCTCCTCTCGGCGACCGCGGCGTTCGTGTTCATGCGGCTCGCGCCGGATGCGGGCGAGGAGCTTTCGGGGCGCAGGGGAACACAGGCAGAATTGGCGGATCAGCGCTCCGAAGGGCCGCGAAACCCGCGCGCCAGCAGATAAAGCTCCGCGGAATCGCTGCGGCTTGCCGGCGGCTTGACGTGTTTCACAATTGCGAAATCGCGCTTGAGTGTGGCAAGCAGCGTCGTTTCCGTTCCGCCTTGCAGCACCTTGCAGAGGAACGCGCCGCCCGGCGCCAGCACTTCGCCCGCAAACTGCACGGCGGCTTCGGCGAGCGCCATGATGCGCAGGTGATCAGTCTGGCGATGGCCGGTGGCGTTCGCCGCCATGTCGGAGAGGACGACGTTCGCCGCCCCGCCGAGCATCTCCTTGAGGCGCACCGGCGCGCTGTCGTCGAGAAAGTCGAGCTTGAGGAATTCGACGCCCGCGATCGGCTTGAGGTCCAGAATATCGAGCGCGATGACGCGGCCGCTCGGGCCGACGCGCTTGGCGGCGATCTCGCTCCAGCCGCCGGGCGCAGCGCCGAGATCGACCACGCGCGAACCCGGCTTGAGCAGATGATATTTGTCGTCGATCTCGGCGAGCTTATAGGCGGCGCGTGAGCGCAAGCCTTCGCGCCTGGCGCGCGCCACGTAGGGGTCGCTGAGCTGGCGCTCCA